>JAOPWA010000682.1 GCA_025965915.1 Dactylosporangium sp.
CGTACGCCGACTCCCAATTCAGGACCACCTGGCAGATGGTGGCGGTGCTACCGAGGTCGACCTGCAGCCACTGCGGGTCGGCGAACGCGCTGGACCAGCGGGTACCGGTGTTGCCGTCCACCGCCGAGGACGCCGGGGTGCCGGTGTTCTCGACCGAGGACGCGGTGGTCGACTTGCCCTGCGACAGCAGCGCGCTGGCCGCCCGGGCCTGTCCGACCGTGACAGCCGTGTAGCCGGCCAGCAACACGGCGAGAACAGCGGTCAGCGTCACCGTCACGACGAGCGGTCTACGGTGACGATTCACGAGTGGGGATAAGCGAGACATCGATGGCATAACGGCTCCTCACAGGGGCGGGCGTTGACCCCGACGCCGCCGCCAGCCGACACCGGTCCCGGGACAAGGACCGCCGCTGGCGTACGACCTGTCGGAACGTATGGGAGAGCGTTCTCCAATGCGGCAGCTTTATCGAAGTTCGTCACATCGTCAAGAGTTCCGCCGGGTCATTCCGACAAGGGGAAGGCGATCGTCGTTGCGGTGCGCTGGTGTCTGCGTAGCCGCGCGGCGAGGTCGACGCCGAGCAGACTGGTCAGGTGCAGGTGCAGCGCCTCCGCGGGGATCGGCTGACGGTCATTGGAGCTTGTTCACCTCATCGAACGCTGCCCGCACACCTGCGGTATCTGCGTCCTGCGCCAGCAACAAGCTCAACAAGACGCGTGCCTTCAGCCCGTCGAGGAAGCCCGCATGAGCTTCCCGCGCGTCGGCGCGGTCACTCGCTGGCCGGCGGGGTGGCGGACGCCGCGGCGTGCCGATCGCGTAGCCGGGTACGGATTTCCTCCGGGGTGTACGCCCGGCGTCGCCGCTCGGACCGGGCGATCACGACCCCGGTCGCCGCGACACCGACGATGCTCGCCAGACCGACTATCTTCCACCAGCGCATCCACATAGGGTAGTCGGGCATGAGCATCAGCCTCGACGAGGCAATCGACCTGGCCCGTACCGGCGACGTGTGGGTCTTCCGCGGCCGTACGGTGCCGGACCGGGCGATCCAGCTCACCACGAACAGCCCGGTCAACCACGTCGGCATGTCCGTCGTCCTCGAGGATCTGCCGCCGCTGATGTGGCACGCCGAACTCGGCCGGTCGCTACCTGACCTGTGGTCCGGCAACCACCAGCGCGGCGTCCAGTTGCACGACCTGCGGGACGCGGTCTGCGTCTGGGCCAACCGGTACGGCCAGCGGGCCTGGCTGCGCCAGCTCGAACCCCCGGCGACCCGGGAGATGGAAGACGGGGTGCTGCGTACCATATCCCGCCTGGACGGAACCCCGTTCCCGTCCACGGCGCAGCTGTTCGGACGGTGGCTGCGCGGCCGGGTGCCGGCGGTCCGCCACGGCGGCGGGGCTGGCCGGGACGCTCCGCTGGAGACGGCTTACTGTGCCGAGGTCGTCGCGGTCACGTACGAGGCGATGGGGTTGCTCCCCGCCCAGCGCCGGCCGAACTGGTACGACCCCGGCCGGTTCTGGAGCGGCGACGACCTCCACCTGTCCGCCGGCTCGCGGCTCGGCAACGAGATAGCCGTGCAGATCCCCGCCCGCTGACCCGGAGCACCTCTCCTTCGTACCCTGCGGTCGCCGCCCTGATCAGGCTCCTCCCCCGGGCGTTGAAGGCACACCGACTGATCACCCCGGCCACGGGGCCATGCGGTGGCACCGGCGACTGGTCGCCCGCCACGTGGAAGCCCAGCTCACACCACATGCCAGGGTTTTGTGAAACCCGACAGGATTCGGCCTCCGTGAGCTTCCGGACCACAAAAGGTAACAACAGCGCAATATGCGCGGCTTAACGTCCCGGCGCATCGAGTCCCGATCGAGCGTGAGGAGAACAGGTATGGAGCAGGATGACGTCGCGATGCAGGCCGTGCGGTCGCTCATGGACGGGCTGGGTCGGCGGAACGTCCTGCGGGCCGCCGCCGCGCTCGGCGCGGCCGGAGCCATCGGAGGCCACCTCTTGAGGCCGGAGCCGGCAGCCGCGGCGACGGTAGCCGGCAACGCGGAGGCGGCCGGCAATGCAGCAATGCCGATCCTGCAGCCGGGAACCGGGCGGGTGCGCGGCGCCTACCTCACGTCGAGTCCTGAGACGGTGAAGTGGGGCTACTTGCCCAACCGGACCACCCCACCGGTCCTCACGGTCCCGTCCGGCGGTGTGGTGACCATCGACACGGTGTCCCATGAGGGGATCATGGAAGATCAGGGGCGGGACCCCGACACGTACTTCGGCGACCACGGAGTCCCGCGCGACCACGTTCTGAACGACGCCCGTGCTATCGCGCGTTCCTCGCTTACGCACGACTTCGCCAACGATGGGCCACATGTCGTCACGGGACCGGTATCCGTGACCGGAGCACGCCCCGGCGATGTACTCAAAGTCGAGGTGCTCGAACTGCAGATGCGGGTGCCCTACGGCGTGGTGTCCAGCCGCCATGGCCTGGGCGCGTTGCCGGGGGAATATCCGGAGAGCATCGTCCATGACCCGCAGTCCGCGCCGTACCTCACCACGTTCGACAACATCTCGGTGTTCACGCCGCTGGAGCATCAGCAGGGCGCCTGGCACGGTGTGATGCCTGCTGCCGGCCATACGGTGGCGTTCCCACTCGCCCCCTTCATGGGGCTCATGGGCGTGGCGACCGACACCAACAAACCGATGAACTCCGTACCGCCCAACCTCGGTGGCGGGAACCTCGACATCAAACGGCTCGGAGCCGGCTCGACTCTCTACTTGCCGGTGCAGGTGCCCGGGGCGCTGTTCTTCGCCGGCGACCCCCATTTCGTTCAGGGCGATGGCGAGGTGGCGCTCACCGCACTGGAGGCGTCACTGCGCGGCACGTTCCGACTCACCGTGATCAAGCCCGGCGGGGCGGCGCCGCAGATCGCCTTCTCCTATCCGTTCGCTGAGACGGCCGATCACTGGATCCCGTTCGGTTTGTCGGACCCGAACGCCCAACTCAACGACCACCCCGACACCTCGCTCGACGACGCGATGAAGACCGCGGTCCGCAACGCGATCACCTTCCTGCACCAGGAGACCGGGATGGCCAAGGCCGTGGCCTACGCCTACCTGTCCGCGGCCGCAGACTTCCAGGTGTCCCAGGTCGTGGACCAGACCAAGGGCGTCCATGCCCTGATCCGCAAGGCGGATTTCGGCCGGCGACACCACCAGTGATCCACCTCCACGACCGCCTCGCCACCCGCCTGGATCAGCCGACACACGGCCCGCCGGGCGAGGACGGCGAGCAGCGGAGGCGTCAGCAGGCCGCACCCGGTGCGGCGCGCCGGTGAACTCGCGGTGACCGCGCCCCGCCCGGGCAGTCCGACAGTGCACGGGCGGTGGCGGGCCCACGGCGTGCGGGTCCGCCACCGCGGCGCGGTTCAGTCAAGGAGGTCCGGCTGCTCGTGGACGATCTCCTCCCACAGGTTGGCGAAGCCGGACCAGACGCCGAACCGGCTGCTCCGGCTCTGCTCGTGAGTGTGCCGGGCCACCTGCTCGTCGATGAAGGTGAGCTGGCCCGCCGCGGCGGCGAGGAGCTGCACGTGGGCGGCGCGCTCGGCGACGACGTACAGCGCGACCGCCTCCTCGACGCTGCCGCCGACGGTCAGCAACCCGTGGTTGGCGAGGATAGCGGCGCGTTTGTCGCCGAGATGGCGGGCGATGCGCCGCCCCTCCTCGATGTCGAGCACGACGCCGTTGAAGTCCGGCACCACCACGTTGTCCTCGAAGAAGACCAGCGCGTCCTGGGTGATCGGTAGGATCTCCTGCTGCAGGACCGCGAGGGCCTTGCCGTGGATGGAGTGGCTGTGCGCGGCGGAGACCACGTCCGGCCGCGCCGCGTGGATCTGCGAGTGGATGGCGAACGCGGCCTGGTTGACCGGGGCGTCGCCGTAGACGACCTCGCCGTCGTGGTTGACCAGGATCAGGTCGGAGACGGAGATCCGGGTGAACGCGCGGCCGAGCGGGTTGACCCAGAAGTGGTCGAGCAGTTCCGGGTCGCGCGCGGTGATATGCCCGGCGAGGCTCTCGCTGTAGCCGAGCTTGCCGAAGATCCGCAGCGCCGCGGCGAGGCGCTGCTTGCGGTGCAGCCGCTCCTCCTCGACCGTATCGAACGTCGGAGGGCCTTCCAGGGTGGGCCGCTTGGGTGTCAACGACTGCGCGAACGCTGATCGAGTCTGTTGCTCGATGAAGGGTGATTGGGTGGTCAGAGTCATTGCCTGCCTCCTGAGTGGTGGTTAGTAGCCGACGGTGTGGTCGATCACGCCGGTCAGGGCGCCGCCTCGGCGGAAGCGGTCGAGGTTGTCGCGGAACCGGGCGACCTGGGCGTCGTCGTGACCCGGTGCCCAGGCGGCGACGTGCGGGCTGATCCGCACCCGGGGGTGGTGCCAGAGCCAGTGTCCCGGCGGCAGCGGTTCCGGGTCGGTGACGTCGAGGGTGGCGGCCCGGATCCGGCCGTCGTCGAGGGCGGTGCGGAGCGCGTCGGTGTCGACAAGGTCGCCACGGGCCACGTTGACGAGGTGGACGCCGGGACGGACCGACCGCAGTGCCGCATCGTCGATCAGGTGCCTGGTCTGTGCCGTCGCCGGCGCGGCGAGGACCAGGGCGTCGACCTCGGGGATCAGGTCGTCGAGCGATGCGAGGAGCCGCACACCGGGCACCGGGCCGGCGTACGCGTTGCGGCGCACCGCCAGGACGGTGGTACCGAAGGGCAGCAGCCGCCGGGCCACGTTCGAACCAATCTCGCCGAGACCGACGAGGCCGACCGTGGCGTCGGCGAGCTGCCGGGGCCGGCGCGCCGGCCATTCGGTGATGTCGTACGGCCGGTCCACCCAGAGATCCCCCTTGACCTCGGTGAGCAGGGCGTGGACCACCCACTCGGCGAGCTGCGGCGCCGCGATGCCCTTCGCCCCGGTCACCAGCCGTCCGCTGAACAGCCCGGGTGGGTACCCGTCGATGCCGGCGGAGACGAGGTGGATCCAGCGGACGTCGGTGAGCCAGCCGGGATCGACGGCGGGGCGGCGCGGTGCGGCGAGCAGCACGGTCGGCAGTGGCGCCCCGGGCGCCGGCGGTCCGGCCACGATATCGAGCAGGCGGACGTCGGTGTCGCCCAGCGCCTCGGCGTACCGCTGCGTCCTGGCCGCGCCGACGGTGCTGCCCACCACAGTCGTCATCGCCCAGCTCCCGGGGTGCCGGTCAGCGACCGGACGGCCGTGATGATGGCGGCCGGATCGGTGCGCACCATCCAGTCCGGGCGGGCGTCGGCGAAGGTGACCACCCGGCCGCGGTCGATGACCACGGCCGTCGGGTACGGCAGGTCCCACCGGCCGTGACCGAGCACGGCGCCGAGATCCGTGCCGGTGCCGGCCTCGGCAGCGGCGCGCGCCTCGGGCTCCGGCCCGAACCCGATGCCGAACTGGTCGATCAGCTCGTACCGCGCGTCGGAGGCGACGGGAAAGTCGAACCCGTGCCGCTCCTTGATCGCCTTCAGCTTCCCGGGCACCTGCGGGCTGACCGCCACCAGGCTCGCACCGAGATCACGCAGTGCCGGCACCAGCGTCCGCTGGTACCCCTGCAGGGCGGCGTTGCAAGCCGGGCAGTCGGCGAACCGGAAGAACAGCAGGACCACCGGGCCGCCGGCGAGCAACCGGTCGAGGACGACCGTGCCGCCGTCCACCTCGGGCAGGGTGAACGCCGGTACGACGTGGCCGACCTGCACGATCCGGTCCCGGTCGGCGCGCTCCCCTAACCGGCGGCGCAGCGCCGCGTGCGCCGCGAGCCGGTCCGGCGGCCATTCGGCGTCCCGTTCGGCCTGCAGCGCGTCGAGGAGCGCCTGCGGCGACGCCGCGCTGATGGTCTCCCGGGTCACGAGGATCCTCCTGTGGTCGGGGCGGGCGTCATCGGGCGGCGGACCGCTGGGTGCGCCAGGCCGAGATGGTCGCGAAGCGTCGGCCCGTCGTACTCGGTGCGAAACAGGCCGCGCTTGCTCAGGATGGGCACGACCGCGTCGACGAGCAGTTCGAACCCTTCGGGGATGTACGACGGCAGCAGGATGAACCCGTCGGCGCCGCGTTGCTCGAAGCGTTCCTGGAGCCGGTCGGCGATCTGTTCCGGGGCCCCGACCGTGACCCAGTGCCCCGAGGAGCTGACCTCCATCTCGATGAGCCGGCGCAGGCTGAACCGCTCGGTCACCGCGAGCTCCTTGAAGACGCCGTAGCGGCTCTGCCTGCCCTCGACGGTCTCGACCTCGGGCAGGATCTCCGGCGGGATGGGGCGGTCCAGTTCGAGCCCGGACAGGTCCACCCCACCGAGCTGCTTGCTCAAACGCTCCAGGCCGATCTCGATGTCGATGAGCTCCCGCAGTTCGTCGGCGAGACGGTGCGCCTCCGCCTCGGTGGGCGCGACGATCGGGCTCACCCCAGGCAGGATCTTGACCAGGTCCGGATCGCGTCCCTGCGCCGCCACCCGTGCCTTGAGATCGGCGTAGAAGGCCTGGGACTCTGCGACCGTCTGCTGCGCGGTGAAGACCACCTCGGCGTACCGGGCGGCGAAGTCCTTGCCGTCGTTGGACGAGCCTGCCTGCGCGAGGACCGGGCGGCCCTGTACCGAGCGCGGCACGTTGAGAGGGCCTTCGACCCGAAAATGGGAGCCGGCGAAGTTGATCTTGCTAACCCGATCCGGTTCGGCGTAGACGCCGCCGGCCCGGTCGATGACGATTGCGTCGTCGGACCAGCTGTCCCACAGCGCGGTGACGACATCGACGTACTCCACGGCCCGGGCGTACCGGGCGGCGTGGCTGGGAAGCGCCTGGCCACCGAAGTTGATCTCACCCCAGGCCGAGGTGACGATGTTCCAGCCGGCGCGGCCGCCGCTGATCCGGTCCAGGGAGGCGAGCTGGCGCGCTACGTTGTACGGCTCGCTGAAGGTGGTCGACACGCTCGGAATGAGTCCAATGTGGCTGGTCCGGGCGGCGATCGCGGAGAGCAGTGTGACGGGTTCCAGGTGCCCGAACGGTGAGCTGCGCAGCCGGTCCAGTTGCAAGGTGAGCCCGTCGGCGATGAACAGCGTGTCCAGCTTGGCCCGCTCGGCCCAGGCGGCGAGGTCGGCGAAGAGGCTGAGCGACGCCACCTCCTCGACCCGACTGTTGGGCCGCCGCCAGGCGCCCTGGTGGTTGCCGACGCCCCCGATGAGGATGCCGAGGTTCATCTGCCCGCGTGGTGTGGCCATCAGACCTCCCTGCCCGTCGCCAGTGGGACGTGCTCGTCGAGCAGGTCGGGGTGGTCGTGCAACACCTGCCGCAGGTGCGGGGCGAAGTGCCGCTCGGCGGTCTCCGGGGTGAGCGTCCACTTGTCCCGCAGCGCGGGGTCGAGGAGCTCGCGTTCGCCGGCCGCGCGGAGCAGGAGCTGCGCCTTGGCGGCCCGCTCGGCGGCGAGGAAGTAGAACGCCGCCTCCTCCACCGAGCGCCCGACGGTGATGAAACCATGGCCGCGCTGGATCAGGACCCGTGCCGTGTCGCCCAGAGATTCGGCCGTGGTCTTCACCGGCACCGGTCCGCCCGCGGTCCACCCGAAGTCCTCGTGGACCGCCTGGAGCCCGTGCAGCAGCGCCGAATCGGTGTTGACCGGTTCCAGCAGACGCGGTGAGCTGGACCAGGCGAAGCCGTACGGCGAGTGCACGTGGACCACCGCGACCGCGTCGGGCCGCGCGCGATGCAGCACGTACTGGCTGAGGAACCCGGCGGTGCTCGTCGGGTGCCGGCCTTCGACGACGACGCCGGCCGAGTCGACCAGCACCAGATCCGCGATCCCGGTCCGGCGGAACGGCACACCCAGCGGGTTGGCCCAGAACAGGTCCTCCGAACCCGGATCGCGCACCGTGATGTGCCCGTTGAAGCCAAACTCGAAGCCCAGCTCCCCGAAAAGTCGGAGGGTGGCGGCGACCGCCGTCCTGCGGCGGTGCCGCTCGGCCTCGACCGCCCGGTCGTCGACCGGCGTGGGCGCGGAGTCGGTCTGCAAGATCGTCATGGTGGTACTCCCTTCGAAGACGTGGGTCAGGATCGGGGCCGGATGTCCTGCGGGAGCAGCCAGTGCTCCGGGCGGGGCTTCCAGACCAGCGACGTGTCCGCCACCCAGGTGAGCGGCTGGGGCCAGAGGAAGAGCACGTGTGGGTTCTCGAAGAACCGTTGGGTCGCCTCGTTGACGTACCGCTGCTGCTCCTCCCGCGCGACGGCCTCGGTCACCTTGCCGACGAGCGCGTCGTAGGTGGGGTCGCTGTAGTGGCTCTGCGAGTTGGTGGAGCTGTAGATGCGCAGCCGCTCGGCAGGTGCGCGGAACCCGCTGGAGTAGCCGATGTAAATGAGCTCGGCCACGTTGTCGGTCCGGCTCCGCTCGACCCAGGCCGGGAACGGCGCGCTGGTGATGCGTACCTTCACCCCGACCTTGCCGAGCTGCTGGGCGATGACCTGCGCGATCGAGTCCGACGCGATGTACGTACCGGTCGACAGTTGCAGCTCGACCTCGAACCCGTTGGGGTACCCGGCCTTGGCCAGCAGGGTCTTCGCCTTCTCGGGGTCGTACGGGTAGGCCGAGAGGGCCGGGTTGACCTTGTCGTACGGTGGGATCAGGATCTGACCCGGGCTGGGCTGGATGCCGCTACCGAGCAGGCTGCGGGAGATGGTCTGCTTGTCCACGGCGTAGTTCAGCGCGACCCGCACGTCCTGGTTGTCCAGCGGCGCCTTCTTCTCGTTGAACCGCAGCACCATGTTCCACGAACTCCACTGGGAGCCGCTGACATACCGCTTGTCGCCGCTGAGCTGCTTGAGGGTCTGCGCCTCTACCTGGATGGCGATGTCGACGGCGTGGGTCTGCAGCGCCGATACCCGTGCGGCCTCGGTCGAGAGCACCTTGTACTCGACGGTGTCGTAGGAAGGCGCCGACCCGTAGTAGTGCGGATTGCGCTTGAGCCTGGCGCCGTTCTCCAGGTCCACCGAGACGAGCTGGTACGGGCCGCTACCGAGTGGTTCGAGGACAGGGTTGTGCGACTCGACCCAGCTCTTCTCGGTGAAGAGGAAATTCGACAGCCGCTCGTCGAGGTCGAGGTACGGCTTCTTCGTCGTAATCACCACGGTGGTCGCATCCGGCGCGGTGACCTTGTCCAGGAAAGGTCGCAGGGAGGCGCCCTGGGAGAAGGTGTTGTTGCTGGCGAGCACGCGCTCGAAGTTCCAGACGACGACCTCGGCGGTGAGCGGGGCGCCGTTGGCGAACTTCACCCCGTCGTGGAGGTGAAAGACCAAGGTGCGCGAATCCTGCTGCGACCAGTCCTTGGCGAGGTCGCCGACGAGCTTCAGGTCGGGGCCGATCCGAGTGAGGCTGGAGAAGATCGCGGCCTGCACGGTGGCGTCGCCGTCGATGGAACCGCTGTTGGCCGGGTCGAGGCTGGTGAGCTGGCGGGACAGGCCGATGGTGAGCGCCTTCGACCCGGTGGCGGAGGTGTCCGTCTTGCCGAGGGCGCTGCCGCAGGCGGCGAGCAGGACCGAAAGCACGACGGCGGTGGCGCCAGCGGAGAGATGACGGGGTCTGGGTTTCAGGAACATGGCGAAGGTCCTTGGTTCGCAGGGGTCAACTGACAGAAGCCGGTTCGGTCGCGCCGGCGGGGATCCCACGCACGCCACGTCCGGGGATGCTGCGTAGCAGCGTCGCGGTATAGGGATGGCTGGGATCGGCGAAGACCTCGGCGGTGGCGCCGCTTTCCACCACCCGCCCGCCGGTCATCACGATGACCTCGCTGCACAGCGAACGGATCACCGAAAGGTCGTGTGAGATCACCAGATACGTCAACCCGCGCGTCTCACGGAGCCGGCGCAACAGGTCGAGAATGGTCGCCTGCACCGAAAGGTCCAGCGCGGAGACGGGCTCGTCGGCGACCACGAGCCGGGGCCCGAGCGCCAACGCCCGGGCGATGACGACCCGCTGCCGCTGCCCGCCAGACAATTGGCTGGGGTACCGCGTCCGGAACGTCTGCGTCAGGCCGACCTCGTCGAGCAGCGCGCCGATCCGCTCCCTTTTGTCGGCGCGCTCGGCCTGCGTCCCGCTCAGCTCGATCGGCTCGGCGATGATCTGCTCTACGGTCAGCCGGGGATCGAGTGCGCTGTACGGGTCCTGGAAGATGTACTGGACGTCCCGTCGCCACAGCCGGCGCTCGGCCACCGGCAGCCGGTCCGGTTCGCGCCCGCCGAACGTGATCCGGCCAGCGGAGGGCCGGTCGAGGCCGACGACGATGCGGGCCAGGGTGGTTTTTCCGGATCCGGACTCCCCCACGATGCCGAGGGCCTGCCCGGCGTTGACCGAGAGACTCACCCCGTCGACCGCCCGGATCGCCGGGCTCCGCCGCCGCGCCCCAACCACCGGGAACACCCGCTGTACCCCGTCGACGAGCAACAGGGGCGGCTCGTCCGGGTTGCCTGCCACCGCCGGCGGCGGGAGCACATCCAGACTGCGCGCCGCGGCGAGCAGGCGCCGCGACTGCTCGTGTTCGGGTTCGGCGAGCACCGGCACGGTCGGGCCGTGCTCGACGATCCGGCCGCCGTGCATCACCGCGACCCGGTCGGTACGGTCACCGATCACCGCGATGTCATGACTCACCAGGAGCACCCCGAGACCGAACTGTCCCTTCAACCGGTCGATCAGGTCGAGGACCTGGGCCTGGATGGTGGCATCCAGGGCGGTCGTCGGCTCGTCGGCGATGAGGAGCTTCGGTCCTCGGGCGATCGCGAGGGCGATGACCACCCGCTGGTTCAGCCCTCCGGAAAGCTCGTGCGGGTAGTAGGCCAGGCGGCGGGCAGCGTCGGGGATCCCGACCAGATCGAGGAGTTCCACGGCCCGCCGGTTCGCCGCGGCCCGCCGGAACCGGTACCGCGTCGGCAACGCCTCCCGTACCTGCGCGCCGATGGTGAGCCGAGGGTTGAGGGCGACCGTTGGGTTCTGGAACACCACGCCGATCTGTTCAGCCAGCACCCGGCGGCGCTCGCCCGAGGTGAGCGTGAGGAGGTCCCGCCCGGCCAGCCGGATCGAACCGCCCGCCACCTCAGCCGCCGGTGGCAGCAGACCCGCCACCGCCATCGCGGTGAGGGTCTTGCCCGAGCCGGACTCGCCGACCAGCCCGACGATCTCGCCCGACCGTACGGTGAGCGAGATGCCGTCGACGACGGCCGTCGGGTGGACACCGCCGATCCGGATCGTCAGGTCCCGTACGTCGAGCAGCACACCGTCTTCACGCTCCAGCGCCATGGCACTCACCTCTTCACCAGGTCTGCGACGGAGAACCGTTCGGCGAGCCAATCACCGACGAGTTGCACGCCGACGATGACCGTGATCAGCGCCAGGCCCGGCGCGAGCGACACCCACCAGGCGCTGGCGAGCTGGGCCTGGCCGCTGGCGACCATCTGTCCCCAGTCCGGGGTGGGCGGCTGTACGCCGAGCCCGAGGAAACCGAGGCTCGACTCGAGCAGCAGCACGGCAGAGAAGTTAAGCGTGATGCTCACGGCGACGAGCGGCAGCGTCGCGGGCAGGATGTGCCGGCGGATCACCTGTGTGGTCCCTGCCCCGGCGAGTCGGGCGGCCTCGATGAACGGCTGCGCGGCCGTCGCCGCCGCATGGGTCCGGACCACCCGGAAGTTCAGCACCCAACTGCCGACCGTCAGGACGACGACCAGCGGCACGGTGCCGCCGCCAGCGAAGGCGAGCACCACCAACGCCAGCAGCACGCTGGGGATGGCAAGTTGGATGTCGGCGAGGCGGCCGATCAGGTTGTCGACCCAACGGCCGGCCAGCCCGGCCACGAAGCCCAGACCAACCCCGACCGCGACCGAGATCAGGACCGCCAGGACCGTGATGAGCAGCGCCTCCCGACCGCCGTACAGCACACGGGTCAGCACGTCTCGGCCGAGCCGGTCGGTACCCAGGAGATTGCCGCTCCATGACGGCGGCTGGAGGATGCGGGCGAGGTCCTGGTCGTCCGGACCGGCCGGTGCGATCAGCGGCGCGAGCACCGTGAACAGGGCCGTGCCGGCGACGATGGTGACGCCGACGATGCCGGCGACCGACCGGCGCCGCCGCGTCACTTCCGACTCCGCGGGTCGAGGACGGCGCCGACGAAGTCCACGGCGAGGTTGACGACCGCGAAACCGACCGCGATCACCGTGACGCAGGCCAGGACCAGGGGGTAGTCGCGGTTGTCCAGCGCGGAGATCGACAGCTGGCCGAGGCCCGGCCAAGCGAACAGCGACTCGGTGATCACCGCGCCGCCGAGCACGATGCCGGCCTGGACACCCAGCACGTTGAACACCGGAGGCAGCGCGTTGGCTACGACGTGCCGCAGCATCACGACCGCGTTCCCGCGTCCTTTGGCCCGGGCGGTGCGGACATGTTCGAGGTTGAGCGTGTCCAGCAGGGACGCCCGGAAGATCCGGGCGACCGGCGCCGCGATCACCACCGCGAGCGTCGCGACCGGCAGGACGAGGTGGGCGAGACTGCCGCCGCCGGCTGCCGGCAGCGCGGCCAGGCTGACGCTGAACACGAAGATGAGCAGCACGCCGAAGAAGAACGTCGGCACCGCGTCGAAGGCGGTCAGTACCGAGATCGGAATTCGGCGCAGCGCGGTGATCCGGGAGGTCGCGCCGAGATATCCGGCGGCCGCACCAAGCAGCGACCCAACGACAATCGCGGTGAGCCCGAGCGTGACACTGGCGGGAAGCCGCTCCAGAATCAGCCTCAACGGCGACTCCCCGTACCTGATCGAGTCGGGAAACTGCCCGGTGAACGTCTGCTTGAGGAAGACCCAGTACTGCTCCCCCCAGCTACGGTCGAACCCCATCAATTTCGAGATCCGCTCCGCTTCACCCGGCGGCGCGTCGGGGCCGACGAGGAGCTGCGCCGGGTTTCCGGTGGAGAGTAAGGCGAAGTAGACCAACGTGACGACGGCCCATACGGCGGTGGCGGCGGTCAGCAGGCGCTGCAGCACGTACCGGAAGGACAGCGGCGCGCGGCGCGTCCGGATCCCGCCCGGCGCAGACGCGATACGGCTACTGGCTAGTTCGTCCGGCGGAGGGGTCGGCACCTTGGTGCCGACCGTGATTGCGCCCATGGCAACCCTTTCGGAAGGTGTCGGCGGCAGCAGAGGATGCCCTCGCAGGTGCGCCGACGAGCCACGCCGACGACGGCGTGGTGGAGATGGCAGGCACGGAAGACGGAAGGTCGGGTCGCCAGTGCTATGCGGGAGCCACGATGCCCTGGCGTGCCGCTGGGAGACTGGACGAAGATGCGATCACGGCGCGCGGCGCGCTGTGACGGGCGAATCAACAGGCGCTGGTCGACACCCGAACAAAGTCGATGAAGCGCCGCCGGATGAGGCACTTGCCGTGATCCATGGCGATGAATCTAACAGCCGGAAGGGCATCAGGAGAGCGAAGTGTGACCGGCAACACATACTATTCCTATGTGCTAAGTAGGTTTTAGATCGCCGACCTATCCATCGTGGACGGCCACAACGTTTCAACGCGATGGCGGTCACGTCCGAGTCGTCACGAGGTGGCACTGCGCCTGCCGAAAACCACGTCCACACACACCGGGTGCCGGCGATGCCTTGACTCAGGACCTGCTTGGGCTCTGTTGCGTTGAGCGTTGACGTGATCGAGGCAGGCGCCCGGGCTTGACACCCACACGTTCCGGCCCGAGCCATTGACAAAACTTTGCTTTACGTACAAGACTGTTTTTGCCATGAGAGACGTCCTGTACCTGGAACAGATCGAGCAGGCCGAGGCCCTGCTCAAGCCGCAGCGCATCGAGGTGCTGCGGCAGCTAGCCGAACCCCGCACATGCACCGAAGTCGCCTCGCGGCTCGGCCAGACCCCGCAGCGGGTCTATTACCACGTCAAACGACTGGTCGACGCCCGCCTGGTGGACCTGGTGTCCGAGCGGAAGGTGCGCGGCATCCACGAAGGCATCTACCAGGCGAGCGCCCGCTCCTACTGGCTGTCGCCCCGCCTCGTCGGCCGGATCGGCCTACGGAAAGCCCAGGACGAGATGAGCCTGGGCTACCTGCTGGACCTCATGGAAGAGGTCCAAGCCGACGTCGCTGCGCTCGACCGCACCGCACCCGAGCTGCCATCGGTCGGCGTGTCCGGGGAGATCCGGGTGCGCCCCGAGCAACGCCAGCAGTTCCTCGACGACCTGCAGACCGCGCTGCAGAACCTGTTCACCCGCTACGGCGGCGCCGACGGTGACGCCTTCAAGCTCGCCGTGGCCTGCTACCCCAAGGGAGAGCCCGATGAGTGAACCGATGACCCTTCGAGCCCGCGTAGCCGCACCGATCAAGGACGTCCGTCATGCCCTGACCGACCCGGACGCGCTACGCACCTGGCTGGCCGAGCACGCCGAGGTCGACCTGCCGCACCGGTACGAGTTCTGGGGCCGCTACACCCCCGAGGGCGACGCCCCCCACCAGCGCCTCCTGCACGCCGACGACCACACGCTGCGCTTCTCCTGGCTGCTCGACGGAGAGGACACCACCACCGAGATCCGCCTCGATGAGGAGACCGCCGACTCGACCATCGTGACACTGTCGCAGACCCACTTCGACTTCCAGGACGTGATCACCGGCGCCAGCATCCGCGGCGTCCTGCAGACCTTCTGGGCGCTGGCGATCGCCAACCTGGTCGACTACGTCGAAGGCCGCCAGCTCACCACCAAGGTCGACTTCACCTCCCCGGAGTTCCGTGAAGAGATCCTCATCGCCGCGCCGGTCGACGTCGTCTACGACTCGCTGATCAGCTCGGAGAAGGCCAGCGAGTGGTTCGGTTACCCAATCGACATCGAGCCGTTCGTCGGCGGGCGGTTCGCCATGGGCGGCTTCGACAACAACCCCCAACCGGCGAAGATCCTCGAACTCGACCCCGACCACAAGATGTCGATCGACTGGGGCCCTTCCGGCGTCACCACCTGGGAACTGGAGGACTCCGGCGGCCAGACCCGCCTCACCTTCGTGCAAAGCGGCTTCGACACCGACAACCCGCCATACGCCGCGTGGACCGGGTCGCTCAGCGGCATCGCCGAACTGCGCCGCTACCACGAACTGACCGACTGGCGCCCGATCTGGCTCCCCGATGACACCGCCGGCTCGACCCAAGAGGTCACAGCCACCAGCTGACAGCAATGCCCGAGACGCGCTGATCGCCGGGAAGGCACGCCGCTTCCCGGCGATCGCAGATGATCGATCCGGTCGGACACCACCGCATACCTCAACCGGAGCGCGCCGGCTCGGCACACAATCCGCTATCTGAGAGGACTCCTGGTGGGCTCGTCAAGACTTCGTGTACTCATAACCGGCGTCGCGGCGATCGCGGTGGTGACGCCCGCCCTGCCGGCCGGCTCCGCCGCGGCCGCTGACAGCCACGCCCGCGAGGGCGCCGGACAAGGTTGGTTCGGCGCCTGGACGAGCGCCCAGCACCACCCGATCCCCGGCAACGAATGGGACGGACCGAACTGGTCCGTCGATGGCTTCGCCAACCAGTCGGTGCGACAGGTGGTCCGGATCAGCGCCGGCGGCTCGCACGTGCGGATCCGACTGTCGAACCGGTATGGCACGAAGCCGCTGCGGGTCGCCGGGGCGACGATCGCCAAGACCGGTCCCAGCGCAGAGATCGGGCCCGGCACGCTGCGCCCGCTGACGTTCGGCCACCGGTTGTCGGCCGCGATTCGGCCGGGAGCGGAGGCGGCCTCCGATGCGGCGCTGCTGTCCGTGTCGGCGCTGGAATCGTTGTCCGTCACGCTGTACTTCGCCGAGCCCACCGGCCCGGCAACCTTCCACGAGGGCGCACTGACGACCACCTACCGCGCCACCGGCGACCGCCGGTTCGACCCCGGCACCGCCGCGTTCGCAGGCGAGACCAGCCACTCCTGGTACTACCTGACCGGCGTGGACGTCTCCGGCGGCCCCCGCCGGGCCAGCGGCACCGTCGTGGCCTTCGGCGACTCCATCACCGACGGATACGGCTCGACACCCGACGCAAACAACCGCTACCCGGATGAGCTGGCCGAGCGGCTCGTCGCGGCGGGCCGCCCGGTGGGCGTGGTCAACGCCGGGATCAACGGCAACAAACTGCTCGCCAACTCGCCCTGCTATGGCGAGAGGCGTCAGCCGGTTCCATCGTGATGTCCTCGGCCAACCCGGTGTGCGTACCGCGATCGTGTTGGAGGGCCTCAACGACATCGGCGCCGGCGGGTTCCCGGACTTCGGCTGCGGCACCTCCCCGGTGCTGACCTCCGCGCAGGTCATCGAAGCCCACCGGGCGCTCATTCGGACCGCGCACGTTCACGGCGTCACAATCATCGGCGCAACGCTGACGCCTATGAAGGGCGCATTCGGCTACGACACCCCGGAGAAAGAAGCGGTCCGCGACGCGGTGAACCAGTGGATCCGCACGAGCGGCGAGTACGACGCGGTGGTCGACCTCGACCAGGCCCTCGCCGACCCCGCAGACCCCGACGCGCTACTGCCAGCCTACGACGTCGGCGACCACCTGCACCCCAACGACGCCGGCACGAAAGCGATCGCTGCAGCCATCAACCTAAACACCCTCTGACCACCGGGTGGCTCCCCGGACACCCTCATGTGCCCACCCGGAGTCACGATGCTCGAGGAAGGCTCACCATGACCGGCAACGACGTAGACGAGTACGTGAAGACCAAACTCCCACCGCAGCACCAGGGCGTCGTCGGCATTCTGCGTGAACTCATGAGCGAATGCGCCCCAGATGCACGCGAAGTGATCAGCTATGGATCCCCCGCCTGGAAGAGCAACAAGATCCTGGCGATCATCAGCCCCAGCAAGACGCACATCACGTTCGCGTTCTCCCGCGGCGCCGAATTCAACGATGCCCACGGTCTGCTGGAAGGCGTGGGGAAAACCACCAGGCATGTCAAAATCAAGAGCCTGGACGGAGTAAACCATGACGCCCTGCGCGATTACATCCGGCAGGCCGTAGCGCTGGACTGACTCGGCCGCGGACTGGCGCGGCGCCCGTCCACTTGCTCCTATCTCAAACCGCCCAGCGACAACGTCATTCCGCGGCCACGCCAGCAGCGGACATCAACCGGGCCGGATCAGTACACCGTGGGCAGTACGCCGGGGGCCGATGACCTGCCTGCGGTGTAGCGCGAGGTGTCCACCCCAGCCGGACGCGCCCGCCGGGACCTACGGGAGATCGTCATAGCGACGTCAAACGGAGGACCGAGACTGATGAACCGAGACCTACAACTGCCGCGCAGTTCGCCGAGACGACCGCGGGGTCTGCGGGCCGGGCCTGCCAGCCGGTGGGCCTACGTGCCGTTCCGCATTGTCATCACGGCCGCCGCCGTGCTGCTCTTCGACCAGGCGGTCTTCGCCGGGCAGTTCCTGGCCGGCACCTTCGGTTCCCTGCACACGCATCGGGAGAACGCCACGGTGGCGGGCATCGTCGTACTCGGGGCGGCCCTCGCGGCGGTGCCGGTCCGGTGGCTGGGCAATGGACCCATCTGGCCGATATTCGCCTGCCTCGGGCTGTTCGGATTGATCGCGCTACAGATCGCGCTGGGTTTCGCCCGCATACTCGCCGTGCACGTCCCCCTCGGTGTGTCGATCATCCTGCTGACCACCGTGCTGGCCGTCCGGGCCTGGCGCCCTGTCCGGCCGGCGGCACCGCCGGTGGCCGGACAGGAGCCGCACGGCGACACGCTGGCGGTCGCCCGGGAGAGCGGCTCGTGACCTCCGTGACCCGCCGTGGCTTTCTGGGCATCCTGGCCGGCGCGGCGACCGGCACCGCGATCGGCGTACCGCTGCTGTCCGGGCTGCGTGGATCCACCTCGACCGGCACCGTGCTGCGCAGCCAACTTCCGCTACCGCAACCGTTCACCCTGCCGCTGGCGGTCCCACCTGTACTCGCGCCGGCCCGCACCGACGAGACCACCGACTACTACGAGATCACCCAGCGGGCCGCCGCCGCGGAGATCCTGCCCGGGGTGCGGACCACGATCTGGGGGTACAACGGCACCTTCCCCGGCCCGACCATCGTCTCCCGCAGCGGCCGCCGCACCGTGGTCACGCACCACAATGAACTACCGGTGCCGGTGGTGGTTCACCTGCACGGTGGGCGGACGCCGCCCGAGCACGACGGGTACCCCACGGACCTCCTGCTGCCGGCCGGCGCCGACGCTGCGGCGGCCGCCCATCACGATCATCACCACCTCGGCGGCAACGTGGCACAGGGCCGGCGGGACTACGTGTACCCGCTCCAGCAGCGGGCCGCCACGCTCTGGTACCACGACCACCGGATGGACTTCACCGGCGCGAGCGTGTGGCGCGGCCTCGCCGGGTTCCACCTCGTGCGCGACGCCGAGGAGGAGGCCCTTCCGCTGCCGCGCGGGGACCGCGACCTCCCGCTCATGATCGCCGACCGAAGTTTCGCCGCCGACGGTTCGCTGCGCTACCCCAGCCTCGACCCGACGCTGCTGACCACACCAGGGGTGAGCGAGCCGTACGGCGCCGGAGTGCTCGGCGACGTCATCCTCGTCAACGGCGTCCCCTGGCCGGTGGCCGAGGTGTCGGCCGTCCGGTACCGGCTGCGGCTGCTCAACGCCTCCAACGCCCGCCGTTACCGCGTCGCGCTCGACCCGCCGCCCGCCGGCGGCAACGGGCTGGTCCAGATCGGCACCGACGGCGGCCTGCTCGCACGGCCCATGGGCCACGACGCGATCGAACTCGCCCCGGCGCAACGCTACGACGTGGTCGTCGACTTCGGCCGATACCGGGTCGGCCAGGATGTGACGCTGGTCAACCAGTTCGGTGACGGCACCACCGCGCAGATCATGCGCTTCCGGGTGGCCCGCGGCGGCTCCGACGACACCTCGGTCCCCGACCGGCTCTCCGAGATCGCCCCGCTGGACCGGGCGAGCGCGGTCGTCACCCGTACCATGCGTTTCCGCCACGGCGACGTCAACGGAATGTCCGGCTGGACCATCAACGACCAGCCCTTCAGCCCTGATCTGATCAACGCCCGGCCGCGGTTGGGCACAACGGAGGTATGGCGGCTGGTCTCCGACTTCCACCACCCCATCCACCGTCACCTGGCCCACTGCCAGATACTGTCCCGCGGCATCAATGGCCCCGGCCCGTACGACCACGGTTGGAAGGACACCCTCGACCTGCGCCCGGCGGAGGAGGCCGCGATCATCGCCAGATTCGACGGGTACGCCGGCAGGTACATATTCCACTGCCACAATCTGGAGCACGAGGACATGGCGATGATGGGCAACTTCGTCACCGGCTGAGGCAGGACCGGAGGAACAGTCGATGACGGATCGACCGGTGCGTACGGCCCGGCATCGGGGGTGGCTGAATGCGTTGCTCACCGCCGGGCTGCTGGGCCTCGCCTGGCTCGGCATCGCGCTACAGCGGGGGCCGGTGAACCTCGGTGCGGCCGCCCTCGCGGTACTGATCGTCACGCCGCTGCTGGCACGGCGGCGGTGGCCGCTCGGGACCCTGCTCGTGTGTTTCGCCGCATCGCTTTGCTACCACCTCCTGGGCTACCCGCACGAGCTGGTCATCCCGCCGGTGGTCGTGACGCTCTACACGGTCGCGGCGACCGGCCACCGCCGGCGATCCCTGGTGGTCGCCGCCGGCATCGGTGCCGCTGCGGTGGTGGGGATGGCGGTCACCGGCGTGGGCAGCCCGC
>JAOPWA010000557.1 GCA_025965915.1 Dactylosporangium sp.
CTGTCCAGTCGGTGTCGGCCGCATCGGTGGACGCGTGTAGCACGACGGCGACCGGTCCGCACAGTTCGATCTCGCCGCTCAGCACATCGCTGGTGAAAGTGAGCACGTCTGGTCGTTGCTCCACCGCGCGCTGGTCGCGCTGCCCGGCGTGGTGGCCGACGTACATACCGGGCAGGATGGTGGCGCCGCCAACCGTGGGCACCGGATCGTGCGGGTCGTACGTGAAGGAGGAGAACTCCCTGTCATCGTCGGGCTGTTCGGTCGTGAGCCGGCCGGCACCATCGCTCGTGCCGCCCAGGTAGAGACGCTCGATCCGGGCCCGGGTCGGCGGCCACGATGCTTCGGCGCGCCACACGTTGTCGCCCATGACGAAGATCGACACGGCGGGGGCGTCCTGCGGGGCGGGCTCATCGGCCAGGTGGGCGGCGAACCAGTCCAGCTGTACCCGGGTCATGTCCAGGGCCGCGGCCGCGGCGCCACCGCCGTAGTCGACCTCGCCGAGCGCGTCATAGCAGACGGCGTGCGCCCACGGCCCGATGATCAGCCGCTGTTGGGCGCCGGCTCGCGACATGCCTTCGAAGTTGGCCACAGTTCCGGGCAGGAACACGTCGAACCAGCCGCCGATGTGCAGCGCCGGCAGGTCGAGGGCGGGGTGACGGTCGGCGATGCTGACCGCGCGCCAGAACGCGTCGCGGCTGGGATGCTCGAGCCAGTCGTTCCAGGCCGGCAGCAGGGTTCGCAGCGCGGCGATCCCGGCCAGCGGGCGCGACCGGAACGCCTGCCAGGGATCGCCGATGAGCCCACTCAGCTCTCTGGCTTCGCTCTCCAGCGCTTCGCCCTCGGCCTGGCGGCGCACGAGTTCGGCGGCGGCCAGGCCGAGCGCCCAGTACAGGGCGAAACCGAGTTGCAGGGCACCGCCCGAATAGACCCAGGTGTCGTGGTAGTCCGAGGCCGTCACCTGCGGGGCGAGGGCCTTCAGCGCAGGCGGGCGGGCGGTGGCGGCCAGCAACTGGGTGGCTGCGTAGTACGAGGCGCCGTACATGCCGACACGTCCGTTGCAGTAGGGCTGTTGAGCCAGCCATTGCACGGTGTCGTAGCCGTCAGCGGCCTCGGCGCGGAACGGATCGAATCGCCCCTGTGAGCCGAACCGTCCCCGGGTATCGGATATCACCACCACGAATCCGTCGGCCACTGCACGCAGCGGTTCGATACCGGCGTTGACGATGACGGCGAACGAGTCGGCCCGGTTGTACGGCGTCCGTTGCAGCAGCGCGGGATAGCGCCCCTCGGAGGCGGGACGCCAGACATCGGCCTGCATCGCTACCCCGTCGCGCATCGGTATCCAGACGTCGCGCTCGACGACGACTCCGGTACTCATGAGCCGCTCGCGGCCGGGGAAAGGGTCTCGGCACGCTTGTCGCCCGGCATTGCCGAGGGCTGGGCGCTGCCGGCATCCGTCGGCGTGTCGGCCCGACGACGACTCCTGGCCGCGATTGTGTACACGGCGGAGGCGGCGATCAGGACCGCGCCCTGCACGACGTACTGGTAGTTCGACCCCAGGTTGAGCACGTTGAATCCGTTCGAGAGCGTGAACAGCACGACGGTGCCGAGGACGGACTTACCGACGTACCCGGCGCCGCCGAACAGTGACGTCCCGCCGAGGATCGCCGCGGCGATGACGGTCAGTTCCGTGCCGGTCAGGCCGTTCGGGTCGACGGAGTTGAAACGTCCGGCGTAGAGCAGGCCGACCCCCGCCGAGGCGAGGCCGGTGAGCACGAACGGCACCATCTTGTACCGGTCCACCTTGATGCCGGACAGCCGCGCGGCTTCGGCGTTGCTGCCGACCGCGTACAGGTTGCGCCCGGGAACCAGGAAGCGCAGGGCGGCGCTCACGCCAACGGTCACCCAGAGCATCAGCCACACCGGCAGTGGTTGCGTCAGCATCGCCGGCGCGGCGATCGGCACGACCAGACTGATCACAGCCGCGGCGATCAGGGCGAGGAAGTAGCCGTCCACCGGTGGCGAGGTGGTGTCGGTGATCTGGCGCAGCCGCAGCAGTGCCAGCACCAGCAGGAGCACGCCGATGAGCAGAGCGACCGGCACCGGCACCCGGAAGATCGTGCTGTCGAGGGCCACCAGCGAGCGCGACTGCGCGGTGACACTTTCACCGCCCAACGCGATGAGCACGACGCCACGGATGGCGGTCATGCTGCCCAGGGTGACGATGAAGGCGTTGACGCCGACCTTCTGCACCAGCACGGCGTTGATCGTGCCGACCGCCGCGCCGACGGCGAGTGCGAGAATCACTGCCGGCACGGTGCCGATCGAGTCAATGGTCTTGAGCGCCAGGGCAGCAGCCAGCGCGGCGACCGAGGCAATCGACAGGTCGAAGTTTCCAGAGATCAGCACGACCGTCATGAACACCGCCAGGATCGCGTCGGGCGCGGCCTGGCTGAGGATGTTGGAGACGTTGACGCTGGACAGGTACGCGGGTTGGCCCTTGGCCGCTGTGGTGATCACCAGGACGGCGACGAGCAGGATCAGCGCGTACACCACACCGGCGCGTTGCGGCCGCAGCCCGGCGAGGGCCGGCCGGATCCGGTCCGACAGACGCGGCGTACCAGAGATCCTTGCGCGATCGGCGCTGGACTTGTCGAACTCGCTCACGTCAGGCCTCCCGCCGCGGCGGTCAGGTCGGCAACCGACGTCTCCTGCGCGGCGAGGCCGCCGGTGATCTTGCCGCGGTTCATCACCACGACCCGGTCGGCCACACTGAGCAGCTCCTCGAACTCCGAGAGCACCACGACTACCCCCATTCCCCGTGCCGCGAGCGCACGGATGAGCTTGATCAGATCTGCCTTGCCGCCGACGTCCACTCCAGCTGTGGGCTCATCGAGCAGCAGCACGTGGTGGGTCTTGTAGATCCACTTGGCGAACACCACCTTCTGGGCGTTGCCGCCGCTGAGTTCTCTGACCGGCGTGTCGATGGACGGCGCGACGACTCCGAGTTCGTCACAGGCTTGTTGCGCCCGTGCTCGCTCCCTCGCCGGATCCAGTCGCCAGAATCGGCGGGACAAGCTGGCGAGATCGGCCATCGAAACGTTGCGCCATATCGGCCAGTCCCCCACCAGGCCCTGCGCGAGCCTGTCCTCGGGCACCAACGCGACGCCGGCCTTGACGGCGGCTGCGGGTGAGGACACGACGGGGTCTCCATCGACGAGCACGTCGCCGGCGAGGCGGCGGTCGGCGCCGAAGATCGCCTTCAACAGCGAGGTGCGGCCCGAGCCCAGCAGGCCGGCCAGGCCGACGATCTCCCCTCGGCGGACCGTGAGATCGACCGGCTCGGCCATCCGGACCGATCGCAGTCCACGCACCTCGAGCACCGGTGCGCCGACGTCGTGGACCGGCTTGGTGGTCTCCACCTCGCGCAGCCGGTTGCCGACGATGCCGGCGACCATCCGCTCCTCCGTCATGTCTTGCGCGTCGAAGGCATCGACCAGGGCGCCGTCACGCAGGACGCTGACGACGTCACAGATCTCTGACACCTCGTTGAGAAAGTGCGAGACAAACACGACCGCCACCCCGGTCGCTGCGAGCCGCCGGGCCGCACCGAGTACGCCGGCGCGCTCGGCGGGAGTGATGGACGCGGTGGGTTCGTCGAGCAGGATCAGCTGCGGCCGTTGGGCCAGTGCCCGCAGGATCGACACCATTTGCCGGTCGCCGATCGAGAGGGTCGCGACCGTGGCGTGCGGATCGATCCGGAAGTCGATGCTGGCGCACAGCGCCTGGAAGTCGGCCTGCCGCTCACGAGGTTTCCATAGGCCCCCGGCCTTGGCGCCGAGGTAGACGTTTTCCAGAACCGACAAGGTGGGCGCTACCGGGCTCTGCTGGTGCACGACCGCGACTCCGGCCACCTGCGCGTCCGACGGCTTGCGCCAGTCCACCGGTTCGCCGTGCCACAGCAGCCGTCCGCTGGTCGGTCGCTCGGCGCCAGCGATGATCTTGATCAGCGTTGACTTGCCCGCGCCGTTGGCCCCGACCAGACCGTGCACCTGGCCGGCTCGCAGACGCAGCGACACGCCGCGCAGCGCCTGCGTCCCGCCGGGGTAGGTCTTGCCGACGTGGTCGATGTCCAGCACGTCCTGCGGCGCGGGCGAACCGGGTTCGTTCGCCCGCGCCGGGGTCTTGACTGCTCCTACCACTGCGGCACGCACTGATCGACGGTGGCACTGGTGACGGGCGGGATGGCGTAGCTCAGCACCTTCTTCGGCGCCGACGCCTTGCCGACGATCTGGTCGTACAGGGTGTCGAAAGCCTTTGCGCCCTCGTCGACCGGCTTGAAGCACACATCACCGAAGATCGTGCCGCTCTTGATCCCGTCGATGCCGATCTTGGCCCCGCCGTTGCCGAGAACCTTGGCCTTCGACTTCACCGCGACCACCGCCTTCCCGCATCCGGCGGCCATGTCGTCGGACAACGCGTAGAACAGGTCGACGTCCGGGTGTGCGCTCAGGATGCCCTGGCAGGCGGCCTCGCCCTTCTCAGCCGTCCAGTCGCCCGGCTGGGTGGCCACGATGGTGAATCCGCCGGCCGAGGCCAGATCGGACTTGAACCCGGCCGTCCACGTGGTGTTCTCCAGGAAACCGGACGCGCCGGTGATGATGGCGACCTTGCCACCGGACGGCAGAGCCTGCTTGGCCAGCGACGCCTCAAGATGGCCGACCTCATCGGCGCTTTCGTTCATGGTGAACGACAACTTGCTGTACGGGACGTCAGTCGGGCCGGTGCCGACCGTGCCGTGCACCGAAGCGATCGGAATGCCCGCGGCGGCCACGCTGTCGACCATGGCCTGCGCCGGACCCGGCGAGTTCGGCACGATGAGGATGCCGCTCACCTTCTGCGCTATCAGGTCCTGGATGTCGCTGCCCTGCTTCTGTACATCGCCCTTGGAGTCGAGCACGACGAGCTTGGCGCCCAGCCTGTCGGCCTCCTGCTGCGCCCCCTTGGCCAGGCCGGCGGGGAACGTCACCGCCATCGTCTGGTTCGACAGTCCGATGACGACCTGCTTCGGCGCCTTCGTCCCGGATGAGCTCTGCCCACTCGATGCGGAATTGACGGTGGTGCACGCAGCGAGCAGACCGACCACCGCGCCGGCCACCCCGAGCTGTACCGCAGTACGCGTACCTGCCACTGACGTCACCCTTCAGTCTTAGCTCTCAAGCCTATTTGATTTTTCCTATAGGATCTATGAAGCACTATCATTGGCGCCAGACGTAGGCATGTCAAGAGTCGAAATGGCGGCGTAACCCGCTCGTGATCAGCGGACTTGGCGGGTGGCGATCCAACGGTCGAGTCGACGACGGATCACACTTCATATAGGGTGTAGGGCATGGCCCGTTCTGCGGCAAATGCTCAGGAGTCGCCCTGGAGCGGCGTCGATAGCCCTCGTCGGTCAGTACTGGCCGACGAGATCTACGAGATCCTGAAGTCGAAGCTGATGGACAACATCGTGGAACCGGGTGCCCGGCTATCCATCGACGGGCTGTCGCGCGACCTCAAGGTCTCCCCGACCCCGATCCGAGAGGCGCTGGCCCGACTGGAGTCCGACGGTCTGGTCGCCAAGCGTGCCCATGTGGGCTACACCGTTGCCCCACTGATCGACGCACGCGCCTTCGACGAACTGTTCCGGATGCGCCTGCTGCTCGAACCGGCCTGCGCCGCGTGGGCCGCCCAGACCGCCACCTCCGCCCAGATCACCAGCATGAAGGAACTGATCGAGCAGATGGGCCAGCCGGTGTCCGGAGACGATTACGAAAGCTACAAGGCATTCGCGGCGCAGGATACGGCCTTTCACCTGGCTCTGGCCGCCGCCACCGGGGTGAACCTCATGGTCGAGACGCTTGAACGCCTCCGGCCGCACGCGCAGCTGTACCGCCTCTACTACACCGTCGGCATCACCGACGACGCGCTACGCGAGCACGAGAGGGTGCTGACGGCCGTCAACCGCCGAGACGAGGCCGGCGCCGCCCAGGCGATGACCGCCCATCTGTCCGCATCGCGCGCCCGGCTGGCTCACGCTCTCAACGCACACGGCGATGCGTAGGCACATCACCGTGCTCCGCCACCGATCGTGACCGCGCCTGGCTGCCGTCGGTCAACGGCAGCCAGGCGGACGGCACCGGCGTCAGTACCGTGACGTGAAGGCGTCCACGACCAGCAGGGCCGCCATATTATTCACGATCTTCAGCGTGTGGTACCCGGCGGCCAGACCCGTGATCTGGTAGTTCACCTGTCTCACTGGATACGGCGAGCCGCTGGTCTGGGGCGTCAAGGCACCTTCGTCAACGCCGTCGACATAGATCTCGACGGGGCCGCTGCTTGAGTTGCGCTGCGCCAGCCACGAGACACTCGTGCCGGTGAAGGCGAAGCTGACGGCGGATCCAGCCGTGGACGTGTAATGCACGTCGTCGGCGTAATCGCCGTAGCCTCGCGAGCTGGAATAGGCCCAGCCGCTGCCGGTGTAGGCGACCTTCGAGCCGGTGTCGTTGGTGACTTGGCGATCGGCTTCAACGACGAACGCGTCGATGGTGAACAGGTTGGCGTTGTTGTTCACCACCCGAAGCGTGTGCGGGCCCGGAACGAGGCCGGCGATGCTGTAGCCCACCTGTTGGGTCGGGTACGGCGGCGCACTGGTCACCGGCGTGACCGTGCCTTCGTCCACGCCGTCGACGTAGACCTCGACCGGTCCGGTCTGGTCGCTGCGCTGGGCCAGCCAGGAAACCCCACTGCCGGTGAAGGAGAAGGTCGCCGATGCGCCTGCCGAGTAGCTGTAGTGCACATCGTCGCCGTAGTCGCCGTAACCCCGTCCAGCGGAGTAGTTCCAGCCGCTGCCGGCATACGTCACCGCCGTCGCGGTGTCATTGGAGACCGACCACCCGGATTCGACCGTGAAGCCGTCGATGGTGACCAGACGGTTGCTGCTATTGACGATCTTCAGGGTGTGCCATGCCGGCACCAGTCCACTGATCCGGTAGTCGACCTGCTGGGTCGGGTACGGCGGCGCACTGGTCACCGGCGTGACCGTGCCCTCGTCCACGCCGTCGACGTAGACCTCGACCGGTCCGGTCTGGTCGCTGCGCTGGGCCAGCCAGGAGACTCCGCTGCCGTAAAACGAGAACTGTACTGTCGCGCCGGCGGTGTAGGTGTAGTGCACGTCGTCATCGAAGTCGCCGTAGCCGCGGTTGTTCGAGTAGCCCCAGCCGGGACCGCTGTAGCTCAGGCTGCGGGCGTTGTCGTTGATCGTGCGCCCGGTGAGCAGTCCGGCGTAGGCCGGCTCGAGCCCGGCTCCGGCCATGATGGCCTGCGCAGCCGCCGGGAAACTGGTCAGGTTGTCGTAGTTGTTGTCCACAGTGTTCGACGGGTCGGGTGTGCCGTGCAGCGTGCCGGAGCCGTTGCTGTAATTGAACTGCACGGTGTTGTTCTTGGCCGGCACGCCGCAGCAGTTCTGGATGTTGCGGGAGGCCTCCGAACCGGTCTGCAGCACGTTGTACTGCACCGTCCAGTTGCCGGCGGTCGAGTCGAGGTACAGCGGGGCTCCACCGGTGTAATCCTCGTCGTGCAGCCAGTTGTACTTCATCACCGACGGGCTGGTCATGGGCATCTGGGTGTAGAGAGCGCCACCGTCGTCGAGTACCCGCATGTCCTGGAAGATCTCGTTGTAGGTGACGGTCGCCCCTCCGCTGTAGGCGGTTCCCTCCCAGCCGAGGTTGACGCTGATCGCGGTGTAGGGCAGCTGCCCGATGGCGTTGTGGCTGATGGTGGTGCCGGTGGTGTAGCCGACGAACACGCCGACGGCGCTGCGGTAGACCTGTCCGGCGAACGTGATGGCGTTGTCGGTCACCGTGTTGCCGCTGACCTGATCGCGGGTGGCTGCCGTCCGGTCGGGAGTGTCCACGCTGCCGATCTGCACCGCGTTACTGCCGATGTCGGTGAACCGCGAGCCGATCACCGTGTCGTTCTTGCTGCCACGGCCGAGCTCGAGCCCGACGCCGGCCAGATGGGTGAAGGTGTCGCCGGAGAAGACGAGGTTGCTGTCGTGATCGAACGTGATGTTGCCGGGTGTGCGGGTCAGGTCGCTCATCGGCACCTGGGTCAGGCCGCTGCCGGTGATGCGCCAGCCGGCTTGCCCTTCGGCATACCCCTCTGACGTGCTCGGCACCAGCCAGGTGGCGTGCTCGAAGGTCAGTCCGCGGAAGGTGAGGTTCGACAACGGCACGTTGCCGGTGCCGCTTCCGCTGACCAAGGTCTGCACGACCGGCGCTTCCACGTCCGCGCTGGCCAGGTTCTCATTGGGGCGCGGGATGTAGTAGAGCGTGCCGGTGCTGGAGTTGAGATAGAACTGGCCAGGGCTGGAGAGCAACTCGTAGGCGTTCTGCACCCACGACACGTAGTACGGGTACTGGTTGACCACGGCGCCGCTGGCGAAGTTGTACGGCAGCTCGGCGTTGGTGTAGCACGGCTGCGCGAGGGTGATCGCCGTCCCCGAGGCCGCGGTTATGGGGCAGGACTTGTGTACCCAGGTGTTCTCGCTGACCACTTCGGCGCCGACCACGTCCGGCCAGGACGCCATGCTGGAGTCGGGCGCGGTGAGCCCGGTCTTGGTCGGCGACCAGCCGGAGGGGTTGGACGGCCCGCGGGCGATCTGGGCTCGGACCCCGTCGACGTACAGCTCGCGGGTGTGCAGCGAGGTGCCGACGGAGGCGCTCCAGATGTTCTTGGCGCTGTCGTGCAACGTCCAGCCGGCGATCTGCTGGGCGCCGCTGATCTCCGGTGTTTCTCCGGGGTACGCCTGGTAGATGACGCGGTGCCCGCGCGCACCGGAGTCGTGCGCGGCGCTGCTGAACGACCAGGTGGTCGAACGCCGGTAGACGCCGCCGCGCAGGTCGACGACAATGTCGCCGGTCATGCTGGGGGTCAGGCGTCGGACCACTTTCTGGGCACCGTCCAGGCTGCACGGCGCGCTGATGGTGCAGCCGCTGGTCGCGCTCGCGGTCGCGGTCGCGTACAGCGTGATCTGGGTGCTCGCCGATGCCGCGGGTGCAAGAGCAACCAGGCTTCCGGCTCCGAACGCGGCCGCCGTCGCAGTGGCGAGAACAGACATCAGTCTTGTCTTGCGGGCATGGGTCATCGATGAGGTGCCTCTCGGGTTTCGCGGCGACCGGCGTTGTGGGGCTACGAGCTCGGACCCGGTCGCCGTGTCAGGGGTGGGACTACCGGATGCAGTACGACGCCCTGGCGGCGTTATCAACAACTTCCTATATGATCTATGAGCTTGGGATGTGGCTCGATGTTTGTCAAGAACGGGCCATCCGGCGCTACGCGCAGCGGCGTCCACCTTGGACAGGCGACCACGATCCTTGACGTCGCGGCCTCGACGCTTGAGCCGTGGATGGCGTGGCACCGCTCCTGCCACGCCACCCACGGCGGTCTGCCCGCGAGGCGGTGACCGGTCAGCCAGCCGCGATCGCGAAGACGTGCAGTGTCGGCGAGGCCGTCACCGGTGCGGATCCCGCGATCGGCAGGGTGACACTGGCCATCGTCTTGCCGGGAGTCAGCGTCACCGGGACATAGAAGACGTACGCCCCGCCGTTGTAGTGCGTGTTGTTCAGCCGGTTCTGGTACGCCGACGCGATGACTACGTCGGTACCGGCCGGCGCCGTACTGGAGAACCAGTCCGGGCTGCCCAGCGTGAAGCTGGACGTGCTGCCGTCGGTGTAGCGCACCGTACCGGTGCCACTCGCTGGCCCGTAGCTGGCCGATACCAGGAAGCCCAGCGCGCCTGAGCCGGACATGGCAATCGTCTGCCCGGCCGCGATGGTGTTGTCATTCGTGCCGCTGCCCGCGGTCGACGGCCAGGTGAACGTCAGACCGCCGTGCGAGATGGTGCCGCCCGGTGTCGCACCGGCCGCGGCCAGCGCCTGCGCCGAGAAGCTGGCCCCGCCACCGTCCCAGTTGCCCGGGTTGGTGTTGGTGTCCGAGGTGGTGCCGACGTTGTTGAACGTGGCGGCCAGCGAGGGGTACGTCACCGTCGGGTCGGTACCGATGGAGACCGGGCCGAGGTGCTTCGCCACGGTGGCCGGAGAGCCGGTCACCGCGACGTACGGCAGGTTCGTGAAGGGTGCCGCGGACTTTTCGATCAGGTACTTGTGCCCGTTTTTCGTGTTGATGGTGAACGTCGGCGCGGTGGTCGGGGCGACCACGGTGTCACCGGTGTTCGCGTCGACGACCTGTACCGGCTGCCCGGACCATGGCGAGCGTACGTTCATCGACGCCTTGTCGCCCGCCTCGAGGACCACGGTCACCGGCGCCCCGTCGCGGACCTGTACGTCGACGGTGCTGTTGTGCTGCACCGAAACCTGGCCGTCGACGTCCCAGGACGACGGCCACGCCGGGGCGATGCGCAGCAGCCCGTCGTAGTCCTGCACCAGTGCCTCGTTCAGCGTCGCCGCGACGATGCCGGACTGCTCGTTGTACGGCTCGGCGCTGGCGCCACCGCCGAACAGGTTCGCCATGCCGGAGATGAGGGTCTGGTACTTCGTGGTGTTGGCGACCAGCCCGCTGGCGACTTCGCCGGCCAGGCCCAGGCGCGCCGCGTACAGCGTGTCGTAGTCCCAGTCGGCGTTGTTGCGGAACAGCCGGTTGTTGTATGTGCGCTGGGCCAGCGCGGTCAGTGGCGAGGCGTCACCGATCAGGTTGTACGGGTAGGTCGCCTCCAGGTCGAGGTTCTCGCCGTTGTGTTTGGTTGCGGTCGGGTCGGCCGACAGCGCGAGCACGTCCTGACCGCCCGCGTCCGCCTCAGCGGTCAGCACCTGGCTGTGGGTGGCGCCATCGGTACGGGGGAAGTCGCGGATCTTCGTGGTCGCGGTGGTGAGTTGCGCGGCGAACGGGGCGTCGACGCCGAGTGTGGTGGCTGCCGCCGCGACCGCGGGGAACAGC
>JAOPWA010000046.1 GCA_025965915.1 Dactylosporangium sp.
GGCTTCCCGCTCCCCGCTCCCGGCTCCCGGCTCCCCGCGCCCCGCGCCCCGCGATCTTGGAAGATTTGACATTAAACGCGATGTCAAATCTTCCAAGATCGCGGAAAAGCAACGGGAACCGAACAACGCGAACCGAACAACGCGACACGCTCAACCGCGGCGGACACCGTCGCTGGGTGTCACGACGAACGACTCGGGGGCGGTGAAGCCAGCGGTCGTGAATGCCGCGGCCACGGAGGATGAGACGGCGTCCGCACGAGAAGCGTCCACGAGCGCCAGCACGCAGCCGCCGAACCCGCCACCGGTCATCCGGGCCCCGTACGCACCCGCGGCGAGCGCAGCCGAGACGGCGGTGTCGACCTCCGGCACGGTTATCTCGAAGTCGTCGCGCATCGACTCGTGTGAGGCGGTCATCAGCGGTCCGATGGCCCCGATCTCACCGGCGCGCAGCAGGTCGACGGTGTCGAGTACGCGCTGATTTTCGGTCACGACGTGGCGCACCCGGCGCCCGGTGACTTCGTCGAGGCGTGACAGGGCGGCGGGAAGACCGGCAACGGAGACATCACGTAGCGCCCGGACGCCCAACGTTCGGGCGGCGGCTTCGCAGACCGCGCGCCGGTCAGCGTACTCACCGTCCACGTGCCGGTGTGGAGCATTGGTGTTGATTATCAGGACCGCGAGCCCGACCGTGGCAACGTCGAACGGGATGTGCTCGACGTCGAGGGTGCGGCAGTCGAGGAACAGCGCGTGGCCGGCCCGCGACAGCGTTGACGCCGACTGGTCCATGATCCCGGTGGGTGCGCCGACGAACTCGTTCTCGGCACGCTGCGCCAGCCGAACCCGGGCCTGGTCGGGGATCGAAGCTCCGCTGAGCTCGCAGAGCGCCGCCATGACGGCGCATTCGATCGCGGCTGAGGAGGACAGGCCCGCGCCGACGGGTACGTCGCTGGCGATCGCAATCCGGGCCGGCGGCACCGTAGAAGGCGACGCCAAGGAGCCACAATCCCGCAGTGCCCACGCAACGCCGGCGACGTAGGCCGCCCAGTCGGTGACGCCGCCGGGTTTCAGTTCTTGCACGCCGAATGAGACCGCCCCGTCGTGCCCTTCGGAGCAGACCGTCCACTCCTCGTCGGCGGGCAGTGCCGCTGCCGCGGTCACCTGGGGGAGGGCGAAGGGCAGCACGTACCCGTCGTTGTAGTCGGTGTGCTCCCCGATCAGGTTGACGCGGCCGGGCGCCACCCAGACGGACGCCGGGACGGCACCGAACCGCTCGGTGAAGATTTTCACCGCCCGCTCCGCCGGTGTCACGGCCCCACCTCCCGCAGCCGCTGGCGTCACAGCTCCACCTCCCGCAGCCGCTGGTGTCACAGCTCCACCTCCCGCAGCCGCTGGGCGGCCTGTTCCGGGCGTACGTCGTTGATGAACACGCCCATCGCGGACTCCGAACCGGCCAGGTACTTCAGTTTTCCGGGCGCCCGCTGGCTGCTGAACACCTGCAGGTGCAGGTAGGAAAGATCACGATCCACGTGTACGGGAGCCTGGTGCCAGGCCGAGATGTAGGGCATCTGGATGCCGAACAGCCCGTCGAGGCGGCGCAGCACCTCGAGGTACGCCGGGGCGAACGCGTCCCGCTCCGCCGCCGACAGGGCGGGGATGTCGGGCACCTGGCGGTTCGGGTACATGTGGATCTCATACGGCCAGCGGGCGGTCGCCGGCACGAACGCCGTCCAGTGCTCGTTGCGCACCACCACCCGCTCGCCGGCCGCGCGCTCGGCGGCCAGGACGTCGGCGAACAGGTTCGCGCCCCCGTGCTCAAGAGCATGCCGGTGTGCGGACGCGAGCATGCGCCGCGTGCGTGGCGTGACGAACGGGTACGCGTAGATCTGCCCATGCGGGTGGTGCAGTGTCACGCCGATGGCCTCGCCGCGGTTTTCGAAGCAGAACACCTGCTCCACGTGGGGCAGCGCGCTGAGTTCCGCGGTGCGGTCTGCCCACGCCTCGACCACCAGCCGTACCCGCTCGGGGGTGAGCGAGGCGAACGACGCGTTGTGGTCGGAGGTGAAGCACACGACCTCACAGCGGCCGTAACCGGGCCGGGTGTCGGTCAGCCCCGGCAGGTGCGGCGGTTCGATTGACCCGTTGCGGTGGCTGAGCGACGGGAACCGGTTTTCGAACACGGCCACGTCGTAGTCGTACGCGGGGATCTCGCTCGACCTGGTCGGCGTGGACGGACACAGCGGACATTCGTCGGACGGCGGCAGGTGGGTACGGGTCTGCCGGTGCGCCGCGATCGCGACCCATTCGTCGAGGATCGGGTCGTAGCGGATCTCCGACGCGGGTGGTGGTGGCGGCAGGTCCCGCCGGTCCCGTTCGCCGCGCACCGCCGTGTCGTTGTCATCGAAGTAGATCAGCTCCCGGCCGTCGGCCAGGTGCGTTACCGTGCGTTTCACTCCTGCTCTCCCGGTATATCGACCACGATCAGTTCGCCGACGCGTTCGCCCAGTTGCGCTCGCACCTCAGCGGGCAGGCGCGAGTCGGTGATCAGCACGTCCGCGTCCTCCAGTGGCGCGATCGTGGCGATACCCACGGTCTCCCACTTCGTGTGATCAGCCAGGACGACCAGTCGCCGCGAGGCGGCGACCAGCAGCCGGTTGGTACCCGCCTCCATCAGGTTCGGGGTGGTGAAACCCGTGCGCGGACTCATCCCGTGCACTCCGAGGAAGAGGACGTCGACGTTGAGCGAGGCGATCGCCGCCTCCGCGACCGGACCGGCGAGCGCGTCCGACGGGGTACGGATGCCGCCGGTGAGCACGACGGTCTGGTCGGAGCGGCCGGAACGGTAGAGCGCGTCGGCGACCGGGATCGAGTTGGTCACCACGGTCAGCCCCGGCACGTCGAGCAGGAGCGAGGCGAGCGCTGCCGTGGTGGTGCCGGCCGACAGGGCGACCGCCGTACCCGGCTCGACCAGGTGCGAGGCGCGCTCGGCTATCGCCGACTTCTCCATACGCTGGCGTACCGATTTCGCGTCGAAGCCCGGCTCCTCGGTCGAACCCGGCCCCGCGACGGTGGCGCCCCCGTGCACCTTGTCGACCAGCCCGCGTTCGGCGAGGGTTTCGAGGTCGCGGCGGATGGTCATGTCGGAGACACCGAACTGCCGCACCAGCTGGCTGACCCGCACGCCGCCCTGGCGCCGGACGAGGTCGAGAATCGCGGACTGCCGCTGCTGCGCGAGCATCACGCCGAGCCCTGTCCGGACGGCGCGTCCGGCGGCGTCGTCAGGTACCGGACCTGACCCCGGCCATACCCATGGCGGGTGGGGGCCGACGTCGACAGGCGGAGGAGCAGAGGCATGGCGTACAGCTTCAAACCTATACGACCGGAAGTCAACAAACCTCAACAGCTGGAGGGTCATTGATGACGGTGTACCCACTCCACGTCGTCCCGATACGTCGGAGGTGTGGCGCGCCGTTGGCCCAATCGTTACGACGGCATTCCAGGAAAGTTTCCATATAAAACGGCCTCAATGTGTACATAGAGGGAAGTTGATCTCGTCGCGGGGCATTGACAACGACCGACGGGCGATCCAATGTGCGTCTTCTGAGGGTTCCCGTTTGTTTCTGTGCTACCCCGTTTATTTCGGCGTGGATCAGGAGGGGCCATGGCCCATTACCGAGCCGGTCAGTCGCCGGCATCCAGCACAGTCCGTAACCTGTCGCGCCGGGCCATGCTCCGTGGGTCCGCGGTCGCGGCCGGCGCCGTCACACTCCCGAGCCTGCTGGCCGCCTGCGGCTCCGGCGGCGACAAGTCCACCGGCGCAGGAGGTGCCGGCGGAAAGACCGTCTCGTTCGGCTCGAACCACTCCGACCCCGTCGACAAGTCGGCGATGGAGGCCGCGCTCAAGGCCTACGAACCCAAGTCCGGCAAGACCGTGAAGATCAATACGGTCTCCCACAACGACTTCCAGACCAACATCAGCCGGTACCTGCAGGGCAACCCGGATGACGTGTTCTCCTGGTTCGCCGGCAACCGCATGCAGTTCTTCGCCAAGAAGGGCCTCGCCGCCGACATCTCCGACATCTGGAAGGACTTCGACGGCTTCACGCCGGCCCTGAAGGCCGCGTCCACCGGCGAGGATGGCAAGCAGTACTTCGTGCCGTTCTACTACTACCCATGGGCGGTCTTCTATCGGAAGAGCGTGTGGCAGCAGAGGGGCTACCAGGTCCCGAAGACCTGGGACGAGTACAAGGCCCTCGCCGCCAAGATGAAGGCCGACGGCCTCGTCCCGATCTCGCTCGGTGACAAGGACGGCTGGCCCGCGATGGGCACGTTCGACTACATCAACATGCGGCTCAACGGCTACGACTTCCACGTCAGCTTGATGAGCGGCAAGGAAGACTGGACCAGCGCCAAGGTCAAGGGGGTCTTCGACGCCTGGAAGTCGATCCTGCCCTATACCCAGGAGGCGCCCAACGGCCGCACCTGGCAGGAGGCCGCCAACACGCTGGTGCAGAAGCAGGCGGGCATGCACACGCTCGGCATGTTCGTCGGCCAGCAGTTCAAGCCCGAGGAGCTCGACGACCTGGACTACTTCGCGTACCCGGAGATCGACCCGGCCCACGGACAGGACTCGGTCGAGGCGCCCATCGACGGCTTCATGGTCTCGAAGAAGGCCAAGGACCTGGCGGCGGCCAAGGACCTGATGAAGTTCCTGGCGAGCCCGGAGGGCGAGAACGCTTTCCTCAAGGTCTTCCCCAGTAACGTCGCCTGCCACTCCAAGGCCGACACCAGCGCGTACAACGCCTTGCAGAAGAAGGCGGTCGACCTGGTCGGTGCCGCGAAGCACATCTCGCAGTTCATGGACCGCGATACCCGTCCGGACTTCGCGCAGA
>JAOPWA010000563.1 GCA_025965915.1 Dactylosporangium sp.
TTAGCGGCGTACAGCGCGCCGTCGGCGCGCGCGAGCAGCTCGCTGAGATCCTGCTCGCCAGCCTCCACATGGGCCATCCCGACGCTGATGGTCACCGTCAACGCGCCGGCTTCGGTCTGCACCGGCCGTTCCGAAATGGCGACGCGCAGTCGCTCGGCAAGGCGCGCGGCGCCGCTACCCGTCTCGGGCGTGACCAGCGCGAACTCCTCGCCGCCGTACCGGCCCACCACATCACCGTCCCGGATGGTCTCCCGCAGACGGGTGGCAACCGTCCGGATCACCTCGTCCCCGACCGGGTGGCCGTACGTGTCGTTGACCCGTTTGAAATGGTCGATGTCGAGCATGATCACGGCGGCGGGGCGGCGGTGGCGCTGGGCCACCCCCAACACCCGACCCGCCTCGGCGAAGAAATGGTTGCGGTTGTGCAACCCCGTCAGGCCGTCGATCGTCGCCAGCCGCCGTACCTGACTGAACAGCCGCGCGTTCTCGTACGCGATCATGCCCTGTTCGACGAGCGCGGCAACGACCTGCACCTGGGCGTCCTGCGGTACCTCGTCGTCGGCCGAGCCGACCAGCAGGGTGCCCAGGGGCTCGCCGCGCGTCGCGACCGGAATCGCAAGCCACGAGCGTGGCCCGCCGAGCAACTCGCCGACCGGGCCGGACCACCCGGCGGGACACGCGTCGGCGTGCGGGCCGGTGAGCCGATCAAGGACGGCCAGTCCCTCTACGGCCAGGCCCTCGCCCTCGGCTTCGAAGGTCTGGCCCACCGCGGCGGACAGTTGCGCAGAGCCGTACCCGGCGGTCATGACGAACCGGTCATCGTCGCGGCCCAGCAGCACCGCGGCATCGCCGGGCAGCGCCCGGGTCACCGCCTCCAGCAGCCGGCGCATCACCTCGTCCGGATCCAGGCTGGCACTCAGCTCGCTCATGGCCGCGCGCAGGGTCTCGGCGACGTCGCGCTGCCGGCGGGCGGTCTGGGCGACCACCTCCAGTTGCGCGGCACGGGCCGTCTCCATCGACACCGCCACGTGATGGGTGATGGCGGTCAGGATGTCGACGTCCTCGGTGGTGAAGATGCCCTTGGCGACCCGACTGTCGAGGTAGACCACACCGAGCAGCCGCCCGTCGAACTGCAGCGGCGCGATCATGATGCTGCGCAGCCCGTGTACGAGCGCGCTCTGCGAGCCGAGCGCCACGCCCTCCTCGCTGCCGGTGACCACAAGCGCCTCACCGGTGTCACGGACGCGTTCGACCAGGGTTGAGCTGTACCCGGTGAGCTCGTCGATGTCGTTGCCCTCGCCGTCGCGGCCCAGGTGCGGGACCAGCCGGTCGCGCTCGGCGTCGATCAGGAACAGGTAGGCACGCTCGGCGCCCAGGATCTTCACCGTCTCGTCGAGCGCGACGCGGGCCAGTTCGCGTGGATCGAGCACCGTCGCGGCGGCCAGGCTCACCTGCTGCAGGGCGGCCAGCCTGCGCCCGTTCAGCGCGCCGCCGTTGCCGCCGCTCGTCATCGTGACCGCACCGGTGACCATGGACGACGCGTCGGTGACCCCGAACTCGACACGCACCCACCGAGCCCGGTAGAGCCACTGCTGCTGGGTAGCGATCATCAGGGCGTGACGGGCGTGCTTCTCGGCCAGTCCCGGCTCGCCGAGCAGCCGGTACGCCCGGGCCCGCACCCGCGCCGCCTCGTACGCGATCATCGGCGCGTCCAGCCGCAGGTCCCGCTGCTCGGCACGCAGCAGGTCGCGGAGCGCCCGCTCGGGCCGGCCCCGCAGGACCGCGAGATCGGCGCTCGCGACGTGCGCGTACGCCCGCAGGATGCGGTCGTTGGCCGCGCCGACCAACTCCTTGACCGCCCGTTCGGCGGCGACCAGTCTGCGGGCCCGCTCGTCCGGTTGCGCGGACGTCTTGCGGCAGTGCGCGAGCCGGCCCATCGCCAGGCTCAGGTAGATCATGCGCTGCTCGGCGAGTAGGTCGCCGGGCTTGAACCCGAGGTTCGCGAACCGTCGCGCCGCATCCTCGAACGGCGCGCCGACCTCGTCCTGCTCGACCGCGGTGAACAACTCCACGACCAGCAGGTTGATCCGCAGGGTCAGATTGTCAGGGTTGACGCCCAGGAACCGGCGCAGCGTCTCCACCCCGGCCGCCGCCTCGTCCGGCCGGCCGAACTGCGCGGGCACGACCGCGGCCGCCGTCCCGAACGCGGCGCCTTCCGCCTTCGCACCGGACGTCAGCCGCGCCAGCCCGCGTTCGTACCACACCCGGGCCTCCCGGGTGCGCCCGTGCAGGATCAGGCGCAGGCAGATGGACGAGATGGCGGTGAGGTAGTCGCCGAGGTCGAGCCAGCGCTCGTGCTCGACGAGTGCCCGCTGCCAGAGCTCGCCGCTGTCGGCCCGGCCGACGACCGCGGCGGCGCCCCGTTTCCACTCGACGTGACCGACCAGGGCCGGGTCCCCGAGCTGGGTGGCGACGGCCGCAGCCCGGTCGAAGATCCGGCGCGCCAGGTTGTGCCGGCCGGTGACGTCGGCGATCAGCCCGAACCCGCCCATGTGCCGGGTGTACTCCGGGCAATGGCCGAGCCGGTTGATGACGTACAGCGACCGGAACCCCAGCATGGCCCGCCGGCGTATCCGCATGCTCAAGGTGGAGGCGTAGGCGGCGACGTCGTACAGATCGGCCTGCAGCCGGTAGCGCTCGCGCTGCTCGCCCGAGACCCCACCGAATCCGATCTTGGTCAGCCCGATCGCGAGCCCGGCCAGGAACGACACCAGCGTGGTAACGATCAGCCCCAACCGGCTGCGAGGAAGCGGCCAGCCCAACTCGGCCATCCCGCGACACGCGGTCTCCCAGGCCCGGTCCTGGTCCCAGGCGCTGGCGTGCACCCAGGCGATCTGCGCGAAAACGTCCGCGCGCCGCAACCGGTCCGACTCGGCGCGCAGCGCCCGGTCCAGGTGTTCGACCGCCTCGACGAACCGTCCGGTACGGCTGCACCCCACGCCGAGCGCCCGATGGAACTCGGCGTCCGGAGTGATCCCCGCGGCGGTGGCCACGGCCCCGGCCGCCTCGAGGAAGTCGAGGGCCTCGGCCGGCGCGTGGTCGGCCAGAGCGAGGCGGCCGGCCGCCAAACCGGTCACGAACACCCGTTCGGGCGTACGGTCGTGCTCGCCCCGGGCGTAGTGGCGGGCCATGGCGTAGACGTGCTCAGGGTCGACGGCGCGCTCAGGGTCGACGGCCCCCTCAGCGTCCAGCGCTTCGGCGATGCGCTGGTGCAGGCGGCGCAGATCCCCGAGGTCCAACTCGGCGAGCAGCGCCTCGCGGATGCGGTCGTGCAGGAAGACGTATCCGCCGTCCCCGGCGGTGAGCAGCCGGCGGCTCTCCGCCTCGACCAGCGCGTCGAGGGCCCGACCGAGATCCACGTCGCAGACGCGCGCAACGAGGTCGGCACGGAACCGGATGCCGATGGCCGCACCCGCGGCCAGCAGCCGGCGGCTCTCGGTACTGAGGCCGTCGGTGCGCCGCAACACCAGGTCGATAGCATTGCCCGACAGTTCGAGCCGGTCCAGCCCCGCCACGTCCAACCGCCAGCCGTCCCATGACGGGGTCATCAGGCCGGCGTCGATGACGGCCCGCACGTACTCCACGACCGTGAACGGGTTGCCGCCGACCCGCGCCACGAGGTGGCCGGTCACGTCCCGACCGACCCGCATGGTCCCCAGGTGGGCGGCCACGAGCTCGGCGACGGTCTGGTCGTCCATTGCGTTGAGGGACAGGCAGGTGTCGAGCGCCTCGGCCATCTCGGCACGGAACGTCTCCACCGCGGGCTGACTGTCGGCGTCGTCACGGGCCGTCGCGACCACCAGCAACGGCGCGTCGGACAGCCGCGTGGCAACCTGCTGCAACACCCGGCGCGTCGCCCCGTCGAGCCACTGCACGTCGTCGATGTGGAAGAGGGCACCGCCGGCCGACTCGGCGAGGTCGACCAGGAATGCGGCCGCCGCGTTCGTGAACTGCTCGTGGCGGTCGTTGTCGCCGAGCTCCGGCGCCGACACGAGCGCGGCGAGCATCGGGGACAGCGCCTTGAGTAGCGAGCCCCCCGAGCCCACCGCCGCGCGCAGCCGGCCCAGTTCGGCGTCGCGCTCGGACTGCGGTAGTTGGTCGATGGCGCGCAGATGCTGCTCCACCGCGGCACGCAGCGGCGCGAGAGGTACCGGATCGTCGGGTACGCACTTGCCCTGCAGCACGAGATGCCCGCCGTCGCGAACCGAGGTGGTCAACTCGCGGACCAGCCGGCTCTTGCCGCCGCCGGGCTGGCCCTGCACGAGGACCACTCCCCCGCGCCCGACCCGGGCCTTACGCCAGCGGGTGGTCAGCTCACCCATCTCGTGGGCGCGCCCGACGAGAGTGTCCTGGCCTCCCGCCACCCCGCGGCCATGACTGGCCCCGATCGCGAACACCGAGCCCGGTTCGGCGCTCAGCCGCTCCAGGTCGGCCAGCAGGCACTCCCCGCTTGGGTACCGGTCGTCGGGGTCCTTGGCGAGCAGTTTGTGAATGATCGCGGCGGAGGTCGGCGTCACGTCCGGACGGGCGGCCCGGATATCCGGTACCGGCGCCGTCGCGTGCAGCCGGATCAACTCCCCGACGTCGTCCGAGCGGAACGGTGGTTCCCCTGTGAGGCACTCGTACAGCACCACGCCCAGCGCGTACAGGTCGGACCGGCCGTCCACCGGGCGCTTGAGCATGCCGGACTGTTCCGGGGCGCTGTAGATGAGGGTGCCGGCGACCGCCCCGTCCTGCGCGCCGTCTCGGGCGGCCAGACCGAAGTCGATCAAGCGGGCCGCTCCGGCCGGGCTCATCATGATGTTGTCGGGCTTGACGTCGCGGTGTACCAGACCGGCACGGTGAGCCGCGGCGAGCGGGCCGGCGACGTCCATGGCCAGGCGCAGGGTACGGGCCTCGTCGAAGCGACCGGCGTGCAGCACCCGCGACAGCGCGCCGCCTTCGATCAGCTCCAGGATCAGGTACGGGCCGGCGTCCACCCGGCCGACCTCGAAGATGCGCGGCAGCAGCGGATGGTCTACGCAGCTCAGCAGCGCCGCTTCCCGCCGAACGGCGGCGAGCGCCCGGTCGGCGTCGACGTCGGGCGAGGTGAGCAACTTCAGGGCGTACTCGACGCCCTTCCTGCGTACGCGGTAGACGACCGTCGCCGCGCCGCGCCCGAGCTCCTCGCCCACCTCAAGATCGGGGAAGGTGCCGGGCCCCACCCCGAAGTTCACGCCCACTGCGGTCCGTCCCATCATGGCCGAGCACCGTGCTCGGCGGCCTTTCAGCGAACATCTATCGGCAGTCCGCCCGGTAACCAAAGGACAAACCGTCATTCCTTTTCGCTATCGTCCGATTTGAGGGGTAGCGGCTGCGCGGTGTGCCCGCTTTGAGGCGGGCGCCCGTTATGGCGGTGATCAGCGCGAAAACCGCGAAAACACTGCTCCGTCGGTAGTCGGGGCGTCGCCAACGCTCTGGTGACTCATCAGCACTGTCGACTCATCAGCACTGGTGACTCATCGACACGGCGGCACGGGAGGCCCGGGCATTAGCGTCACCGGGGAACCTAGCGTCGCAGGGTGCGGAGTTCGTCCACCACCGGGAGCACGCGCTCGGTGAGATCGTCGGGAGCGCCGGGATGACCGAAGTGCCAACCTTGGCCATGGTCCACACCGAGCGAAAG
>JAOPWA010000074.1 GCA_025965915.1 Dactylosporangium sp.
GTCGCGGGTCCGGGTGATGGCGCTCTGCCCTGGTTACACCCGTACCGAATTTCACGATCGTGCCGGCATAAACATGTCGATGATGCCCGAGTGGCTCTGGCTCAGTGCCGAAGAGGTCGTTCGGGACGGCCTGCGCGATCTAAGGCGCGGTAAGATCGTCAGCATACCGGACTGGAAGTACAAGGTTGCGGTCTTCGGTATGCGTCATCTGCCGTATGGACTGGTACGAACCGTGTCAAAAGATACGCGCGGACGCATCTGACCAGCGGTACCTTTTGCGCCAAACATGCATTTGAACTAATAATATTTCGGATATATCGGGCGTGTCGGCAGTCGATCGTGGGCCGTCGGCGGAACCTCGAGAAAGCGACACTCGTCACAACGATATGTGTAACTATCCGGCGTGTCGCGCGTGTGATGGTGGCCGCAACTGTCATCAACTGGAAGAATGTGACTGCAGGAATAGTGGGGCGTTCGTGTTCGTCGAACGTGTCACCAGTACGCTTTTCAGCATGACCGAACGTGACGACCTCGGTAAACTCATCACTGAACTAGCTGTGGTAACGGCCGTGTGAGCTTGTCTTCGGGTGGCGAGGCGGATTTCTATGTGGACCTGCGCCAGATCACCCTCCATCACGCTGCCGCACCGCTGGTTGGACGAGTAATGCTAGATCTCGTCACGGAATGGGAGTTTGACGTCGTGGGCGGGTTGACGTTAGGGGCGGATCCCGTCGCCGCGGCTATGTTGCACGCGGCCGCCGTGCGTGGCCGAGCGGTGGACGCGTGCGTCGTTCGCAAGGCTGAGAAGGTCCATGGCTTGCAAAGACGGATCGAGGGCCCGGACGTTGCGGGGCGCCGGGTGCTCGCCGTCGAGGACACCTCTACTACCGGAAAGAGCGTGATGACGGCGGTGGAGGCGTTGAGGCAGGCAGGAGCCGAGGTAGTGGGTGTGGCGGTGATCGTGGATCGCGGTGCGGGGGATGTCGTGCGATCCACGGGGCTGACCTACCGCTCAATATTCTCGCTGACCGACCTCGGCCTTGCGGTTTGAAAATTTGTCGATTCGGACCTGCGGATATGCAGGCGGGTCGATGCTGCTGGTGGAAGGATGGATTTCGTGGGAACTGCGCTGGCCGAAATGACAATGCCTCAGATTTCGCCGCTTGCTGGCGAACCAATCGATCGTGCTGACGCCGAGCGCCTCGCTGGGGTGCTCAAGGCGCTCGCCGACCCGGCCCGACTCAGGCTCCTGAGCCTGATTCAGTCGGCGCCGGAAGGCGAAGCTTGCGTCTGCGACCTGACCGCGCCGCTGGGACTGTCCCAGCCAACGGTCAGTCACCACCTCCGCATCCTGACCGAGGCTGGACTGCTCGAGCGGGAGAAGCGGGGCGTGTGGGCGTTCTACCGGCTCGTTCCAAGCGCCATCGGGACGATTGCCGACCTGCTCACGCCGCCGCGTAAGCGTGCCACCAAGAAGTCGGCGCGCTAAACGGGACGGTCCCGACCCCGTAAGGGGAAGGGTGTGAATTACAGCGATGGGGATCCGCGCGACCAGCTCACTCATGTGGGGAGTGAGGTGGTTCGCGCGGGTCTCGTCGTCGGCTCCGGCGGCAACCTTTCCGCTCGGGTGCCGGGCGCCGACGACTTCTGGGTGACCGCCGCTGGCACCTGGCTCGACCGGCTCGACCGGTCCGCGTTCACGCGCGTCCGTATCACGGACGGTTCGTCGGTCGCGAGTGACCCGGCCGAGCAGCCCCGCCCGGGGACGCTGCCGGGCAGATCCGACACCTGCCTGCCCACGTCCGAGCTACCGCTGCATCTCGCCATTTACCGACGGCGCCCTGATGTCGCTGCGATCGTGCACCTGCACCCACAGGCGGTGCTGCTGTTGGATGCGCTCCGCGAACGCATTCGGCTGGTCACTACCGATCATGCCTACTACCTGCGCCGGATCGTGACGACTCCGTTCCGGCTACCGGGCACCGCCGAACTGGCCGAGGAGGCCGGGGCCGCCACCATCGACGGCACCAACTGCGTGATCCTTTCTCATCACGGCTGTTCGGTGCTGGCCGACAGTGTCGAACTGGCCCATAAGCGGGCGCTGTACCTGGAAGAGGCGGCCCGACTGACGTACCAGGCGCTCGCCCTGGGGCGGGCCGACGCATTGAACGAATGTCCGTCCGAGTTCATCCAAGCCATCGAGGCGGGTGCGCAGACCACCGCGTAATTACGTTACGTAAGGTAACGGATTACGGTGAGTCATATCGGTGCCTCGGGGCGGACCATTCCTGTCTCGACCACATCTTGCGTTCCCGATGTATGTCCCTAAGCTTGCGCCGGAGCCAACGTTCTGGCCTGGGGGAACCGTGCAGGGACAGCACAGCTCGAACGTGCGCAAACCGGGTGGTCGATCGATTCGTGGGCCGATCACGCTCGGCGCGGTGGTCGTACTCGTTGTCGCCACTGTCGTCGCTGTCCGTGTTGTCTCCGCCGCCGCGAATGGATGCAGCGCCGGCGTGCGCCTGAATATCGCCGCCAACCCCGACGTCTACCCCGCTGTGCGGGAAGCGGCGGCGCGGTGGGTCACCACAAATCCCAAGGTCAACAACGATTGCGTCAACGTACAGGTGAATCCGGTGCCCGCGGCTGACGTCGCGAACGCCCTCGCGGTCCGCGCCGGCGCGGGTGCCTTCATCAACGTGGCGGCCAAGCCGCTCCCGACGCCGGCCGACGACGATGTGCCGGCGGTGTGGATCCCCGACTCCATCTCCTGGATCGGACGGGTACAGGCGGTCAACCGCGACGCGTTCGAAGACAACGTAGCGTCCGTCGCGATGAGCCCCGTCGTCCTCGCGATGCCGGAGGCGCTGGCCCGTGCGCTCGCGGGCGGCAAGCCTCACAAGCTGACCACGGAGGAACTGGCCGGACTTGTGCAGCGATCACTGCAGGACAGGGACAAGAACATCCAGATCGGAGTCGCCGAGCCGCGTCGGGACGCTGCCGGCCTGGCCGGTGCCATCCTGATGTTCGACGCGGTGGCCACCAGCCCGGCCCAGTTGCCGGCCCTGGTCGGGGCCTACCGGGGCGTCGGCGTCGCCGCCGACCAGGCCGCCCTACTCCGTGCGTTCGACCAGGGGCAGACGGTCGCACCGATAGCCGAGCAGTCAGTTCTCGCCTACGACTCCAGTTCGCCGCAGACGCCGCTGACCGCAGTGCCGCTGGAGGCCGCCCAGGCTCTGGACTACCCGTACGAAGTGGTGGAGGGCAAGCCGCGGGCGATCGCGCGGGCTGCCGAGCAGTTCCGATCGGCACTGCTCTCACGGACCTACCGCGACATCCTGGCCAAGGCCGCCTTCCGCGACTCGAGCGGCGTCGCCGACCCGGGCTTCCCCGTCGGCCACGGCGCCTCGGCCGATCCCACGATCGGCAATCCGCTGGCCGACAGCAAGAAGGTCGCGGACGTCCTGGGTCTCTGGAACGGCTCAAAGATCCCCTCGCGAGTCATCGCCCTCACGGACGCCACCGCGGTCATGGGTCAGCCGGTCACCCCGGGCGCGCCGACCCGGATGCAGGTCATGCAGAAGACCCAGGTCGACGGGCTCAGGCTCTTCACCGACGACAGCCAGATGGGGGTCTGGGCATTTGCGTCGGGTATGCCCGGCGGCAAGGACTACCAGGAAAGGGTGCCGATCCGGCCGCTCGACGCCGTCCAGCGCGACCGGATCAATCTCGCCGTGATGAGCAATCAGCCGGTGGCGACGAGTACGCGCGGCCTGTACGAGACGGTGCTCGCCGGGTACAAGGCCATCAAGGACGGCTGGGACGAGAACCGGTCGAACACCGTGCTCGTGTTCACCGGCGGCGGCAATACCAAGCCCGACGGGCTCAGCCTTGACGACGCCGAGCTTGAACTGGAGAAGCTGACCGATCCGACGAAGCCGATCCGGGTGATGTTGTTGGGTTTCGGCCCCGACGTCAACCTCGACGAGTTGAACGCGCTCGCGAAGACCGCCGGTGGCAAGGCGTTCAAGGTCGAGCGCCCGGAGGAGATCGGCGCGATCTTCCTCCAGGCGCTCCTGCGCGGCTGACGACCCGGTCGGACCGCTGGACGCTCAGACCTCGTCGTGCCGGGTGGCTGCCGTGGTCTTGGAGCGGCGGCGGTTGGCGTAGCCCCGGCCCACCTCGATCATGATCGGGATCGCCGAGATCAGCACGATGAGGAGCGTGACCGGAATGATGTAGGAGTCGATCTTCTCGGGCGGGATCACGTTGGTGATCTGCCTGGCGAGGGCCCAGCCGGCGAGGAGGATACCGTCGGTCCACAGCAGCCCGCCGATCACGTTCCAGAGGAGGAACTGTCGCGCGGGCATCTCCAGGACACCGGCGACCGGGTTGAGGAAGGTACGCACGATCGGGATGAACCGCGCGAGCACGACCGCCTTCGCCGGCCCGTACTTGTTGAAGTAGTACTCGGCCTTGTCCACGTACTCCTTCTTGAACACCCGCGAGTTGGGCCGCGCGAACAGGGGCCGGCCGTAGCGCGCACCGAGCCAGTGCCCGAGCTGGGCGCCCGCGATCGCACATATCGGGGTGATCAGGAGCAGCCAGGGCAGCGGCAGTTGGACGCCGACGATCTCCTTCGCGACCGGTGAGGCGGCGATCCCGGCCAGGAACAGCAGCGAGTCACCGGGTAGGAAGAAGCCGACCATCAGGCCGGTCTCGGCGAACATGATGACCCAGACGCCCGCCAGACCGAACGTCTTGAGCAGGCCCTTGGCGTCGAGCGGGTTGAGCGAAAGGGTGTCGCTCAAAGCACGTGTCTTTTCGGCGGTATCCACGGCCAACCAGGTTACCGGTGCCGCCCGCGGCGGGCACTAGCGCTTGCCGGTGCTGTGTCACCAACCGTCTGAAGCGGCCCGGGGCCCGTGCCGGCAGCCTCCTCGACCTCGAGCAGGCTCGTCTCGTGCCGTTCCGCCTCATAGGCGGCGTGGCCGCCGCGCAGCCCGAACAGCCGCTTGGTCAGGGCGATGTAGAGAACCGCCGCCACGTTGACGACCAACGCGCCGACGCGCAGCCAGGTGATCTTGTGGGTGAGCTCGTACACCTCGATCGGGATGCCCAGCGAGGTGGCGACCACGGCGAAGTACTCGCCCCAGCGCTTGAGCAGCCACAGCCCAACCGCCTCCACGAGCTGTAACCCGCCGTAGACGCCGAGGCCGACGGCCACCCACAGCAGGGTGTTCGACTGCGCCTCGATCACCGTGCGGATGCTGTGCACCATCGACGAGTCGTCGAGGTTCCACCCGATCTTTTCGGCGATCGGTCGCAGCAGCGGCAGGTCCTCGCTGAAGGCTCGCTGCACGGCGTCGCGGTGGAACCGGAAGCGGTAGATCCCGAACGCCCCCAGTATCACGAGCAGGGCACGGACGCCCCGCTCGACCGCCAGCAGTCGCAGGATGATCGCGTCGCGCAGGGCCCGGCCGCGGAGGACGATCGGGGCGTCCCCGGCCGGGCCGCTGCCGGTGGGAGCACCCACGAAGTAGCCACCGCAGCGCAGACAGCGCCAGGCCTCGCCGGCCGGGGTCTCGACGTGCAGGTGCGCGCGCAGCTTCTCCTCGCTCGGCGCGTACGTCACGTGTCCGCGCCGCCCGCATACCCGCAGGTTCCAGTCCACGCCGTCACGCTACAACGGCCGATCACGCCGATCGTTCTGATCGGCCGCGATGCGATGCTCGTCTGCTTCGAACGACTGCCGGCACGTGCTTCGAACGGCTGCCGGCGCGGTAGTCACCTCCTGTCCCCGGGGGCGTAGCGTGGAAACCATGGCGGGCGATCTGCTCAGCCTGAGCGACCCGTACACGGTGCCCACGAAGTACTGGCACCGGCTGCCCGACGGGCGCGTGCAGTGCGACGTCTGCCCCCGAGCCTGCAAGCTGCACGAGGGCCAGCGGGGGCTGTGCTTCGTACGTGGGCGGGTCGACGACCGGGTGGTGCTCGCCAGCTACGGCCGCTCGTCGGGGTTCTGTGTCGACCCGATCGAGAAGAAGCCGCTCAACCATTTCCTGCCTGGCTCGGCGGTACTGTCGTTCGGCACCGCCGGCTGCAACCTGGCGTGCCGCTTCTGCCAGAACTGGGACATCTCCAAGTCTCGGGAGATCGACACGCTCTCCTCCTCCGCTTCACCGGAGACCCTGGCGGAGACGGCTGTGGGCCTCGGCTGCCGCAGTGTCGCGTTCACCTACAACGATCCGGTGATCTTCATCGAGTACGCGATGGACGTGGCCGACGCCTGCCGGGAGCGCGGCGTCAGGGCGGTGGCCGTCAGCGCCGGGTACATGAACCCGGATCCGCGCGCCGAGTTCTACCGGCACATGGACGCGGCCAACATCGACCTCAAGGGTTTCACCGAGGCGTTCTACTCCAAGATCACGTTCTCGAAGCTGCCCGTCGTGCTGGAGACCCTGGAGTACCTGCGCGACACGGACGTGTGGTTCGAGATCACGACGCTTCTCATCCCGGGCCACAACGACTCCGACACCGAGATCGCGGCAGAGTGCGAGTGGCTCGTTTCGCATCTGGGGCCGGACGTACCGCTGCACTTCACAGCGTTCCACCCGGACTTCAAGATGCGTGACGTGCCGCCCACGCCGCCCGAGACGCTGCGTCGGGCCCGGCGTATCGCCCGCGAGCACGGGCTGCGCTATGTCTACACCGGCAACGTGCACGACCCCGACGGTCAGACCACGACCTGCCCGGGCTGTGACCGGCCGGTCATCGTGCGCGACTGGTACGTGATCAATGGTTACCGGCTCACCGATGAAGGACGGTGTGACCATTGCGGGACGACGCTACCCGGCCGGTTAGAAGGGCCGGCGGGTGCGTGGGGTGCGAAGCGAGTACCGGTGCGGTTGGGCATCTGATGTCACCCGGACGTCGCGCCGTGCGGACCACCGTACGCCCGCCCGCGGTCGCCGGCCTGTTCTACCCGGCAGATCCGCGGGTCCTCGCGGCGGAGGTCGACGAGATGCTCGACGTGGTCGAGGTGCCGGCTGACGACGTGCTGGCCCCGGCGTACGTGGTGCCCCACGCCGGCTACCGGTACTCCGGCCCGACGGCGGCGCAGGTGTACGCCCGGCTGCGCGTCCACGCCTCCGAGGTGTCCCGCGTGGTCGTGGCCGGCCCGGCTCACCACGTACCCGTGGAGGGTTGCGTCGTCTCCGACGCCCTGCGCTGGCGTACCCCCCTGGGTGAGGTGCCAGTCGACCGGCACGCCGAGGCACTGGCCGCCGCCGGGTACGTGATCATCGACGACCTACCGCACGCCCCCGAGCACTCCATCGAGGTGCAGTTGCCGTTCCTGCAGCGGGCACTGGGCGAGGTCCCGCTGCTGCCGATGGTGGTCGGCCCGTCGGACATCGACGATGTGGCGGCCACGATCGCGGCGGCCGTCGAGCGCGAGCCGGCCGCCACGGTCGTCCTGTGCAGCACTGATCTGTCCCACTACCTCCCCGACGAGCAGGCACGTAACCAGGACCGCCGTACCATCCGGGCCGTCCTGGACCTGGCGCCGGAGCTCATCGGGGTACGTGACGCCTGTGGCGTGTTCGCGCTGCGCGGGCTGGTCGGGTGGGCCCGGCGGACCGGCCTGAGCCCTCGGCTGCTCGACTACTCGACCAGCGCGGACGCCACCGGTGATCCGACCGGGGTGGTCGGCTACGCCGCGCTCGCCTTCAATGCCGCGCTCGCCTTCAAGGAATAGATCGACGAGAGATCGGTGCAACAATCCGACGGTCCCGGCCCGTCTATGAGTCGAGGCCTTCGGAGGTACGCGTGACATATGAGGAGTCCACACGCTCCCGGTTGCAAGCGTTGCTGCGCTACGCCCTCATGCTCACCGGCGATCCCCACACCGCCCAGGACCTGGTGCAGGAGACCATGATCCGGGTCCAGCTCAAGTGGCGCCCGCATGTCCTACCTGTCGGTCACACCCGCCGCAGCGGGGCTTTTCGAGGCGCTGCGCGCCGATGATCTCGGCCGGTGGTTCGCGGACAAGCGGAGGACCACGATCGGGAAGTAGGGTCCTGTAGCGCAGCGGCGATGTAGACAATGACCAGATGGCCCGACGACTTGTGGTAATCGGCGGTAACGCCGCCGGTATGTCCGCCGCTTCCCAGGCCCGCCGCCGAAGGGGCCGTGACGACCTTGAGATCGTGGTCTTCGAGCGGGGCCATTTCACGTCGTACTCCTCCTGCGGCATCCCGTACTGGGTCGGCAGCCTGGTGGAGGGCCCCGACAAGTTGGTGGCAAGAACGCCCGCGACGTTCCGTGACGAGTACGCCATGGATGTCCGACTGCGTCACGAGGTCGTCGCGATCGATCTGGACGGTAGACTGGTGGTCGTGAGTGATGTGGACGGCGGCGGCGAGCCTGTCCGCGAGAGGTTCGACGACCTCGTGTACGCGCCGGGTGCCCAACCGGTGCTGCCGGACTGGTCCGACGGTGATGTGGCCGGGGTCTTCGGC
>JAOPWA010000572.1 GCA_025965915.1 Dactylosporangium sp.
CTCCGGTCCGTCCTGCTCCTCTTCATCCGGGAAGCGCAGGACCGGGTTGACCAGGTGGCCATCCTGGTCGTCCACGTGGAACACGAAGACCCGCAGGCCGACCCCCAACTGAGGGGCGGCCAGGCCGGCGCCCTGCTCGTCGCGCAACGTGTCGCCGAGGTCCTTGACCAGGGCCCGCAGTTCCCGGTCGAAGGTCGTCACCTCCTCGGCGGGTGTGGTCAGGACCGGGTCTCCGAAGAGGCGTACGGGCAGGACTGCCATGGCGCTCCCAGGTGAGGAGTAGACGACGGTGAGATGTTGACGCTGACTTTGCAAAGAAGAATACTTTGCAAAGTGACAGAGGAACAGCGAGATGCGGTCGCCGAAGCGACGTTGCGGCACCCGGTCCGGGCGGCGTTGATGGAGCTGATCGGCGCGTGCGGCACCCTCACCTCCGCCCAGGCGGCCCGGGAACTTGGCGGCAGCTCGGGGCTGTACTCGTTCCACCTGCGGCAACTGGCTCGATACGGTCTGATCGAAGAGGCGCCGGCCGGACGGGGCCGGGTGCGCCCCTGGCGGCTGGCCTCCGCCGCGCAGTCGCCGGACCCGGCCCCGGCGACCGATCTGGACGGCCTCGCCCGAGGGCTGGAAGACGAGAGCTACCAGCGCTGGCTCACCCAACGTGACCGGGCGCCCGCCCGCTGGCAGCGCGACGAGGCGTTCAGTCAGGTCCTCTACCTCACGCCGCGCGAGCTGACCGAGATGGGCAGCGCGATCCGGGAGCTGATCGCGCGGTACCGGCACCGCGAGGAGCGACCCGCAACCCGGCCGCCCGGCGCCGCGCCGGTAGCGGTCGTCGCCCGACTCTTCCCGTTGCTGGAGCCCGGCCCACACGGGCCCAACTCGCTGGAACCCGACGCCGACGTCTGACCTGCTGGAGCCCGGCGCCTAGGCCTGATCGGCCGAACCCGCCCGCTATGCCCGGCTCCTATGCCCGGCTCCTATGCCCGCCCGGCCGCCAGCGGCTGCTGCTGCGCCCGCGCCGCCGCTTGCAGCGCCCGGCGCGGCTGCTCCAGTTCGCCGAGGGCACTGATGTCACGCGGGAACAGCGATTCCAGGACCCAGTCGGTGAGCACGCGCATCTTGCGGACCCTGCTCGGCAGTAGGGCCCAGTGGTACCCGCGGTGCAGTAACCAGGCCGGAACGCCGCGGAGGCGTATCTCGTAAACCTGGGCTACGCCCTGGAACCTTCCGAGGCCCGCGACCGAGCCGGCGTGGCGGTGTAGGTACGGCTGCGGCGGGTGCCGACCGTCGCCCCGCAGTTCGGAGGTGAGATTATCGGCGAGCCGGCGGGCCTGCCGGACCGCGTGCTGGGCCGTGGGGGTGCACAGCGCGCCCGGCTCTGGGCAGGCCAGATCCGGTACGGCCGCGCAGTCGCCGCCGGTCCACGCGCCCGGCATCGCACGTACCCGCAGGTACGCGTCGGCGACCACGCGCCCCTTGTCGTCGCGGGGCAGATCGGTCTTGTCGAGCATCGGGTTGGGGCGGACGCCAGCCGTCCACACCAGCGTGTTGGCCTCGACGACGTCGTCGGCGTACAGGCCGGCGCCGAACCTGATCCGGCCGCCCACGCACGACGAGATGGTGGTGTTGAGGCGGATCTCCACGCCGCGCCTGCGCAGCACGTCCGCGGTGTACTCGCTGAGCTCGGGGCTGACCTCCGGCATGATGCGGTCGGTGGCTTCGACGAGTATCCAGCGCAGGTCCTGGCGGCGTAGGCCGAACACGGGGGCGACGTCCATCGACATGTCCGACAGCTCGCCCAACGCCTCGACGCCGGCGTATCCGCCGCCGGCGAGCACGAACGTCAGGGCGCGCCGTCGTACCCGGGGGTCGAACGTGGAGGCCGCCAGCCCGAGCTGCATGAGTACGTGGTTTCGCAGGTAAACGGCCTCCGCGAGGGTCTTGAATCCCACGGCCAGCTCGGGAAGGCCGGGAACCGGCAGCGTCCGTACGACCGAGCCGGGCGCTACCACCACGTGGTCGTAGGCGAGGTCATACTCCTCGCCGTCGATCAGACGCAGCCGTGCCGTCCGGCTGCCGTGCGCCAACGCGACGATCTCGCCGTTGAACACGTGAAACCGGGGGAGGACCCGGCGCAGCGGAATGGTCACGTGCCGTGGCTCGACGTTGCCGGCGGCGACTTCCGGCAGCAGCGGCTGGTAGGTCATGTGGGACTTGGGATCGGCGAGGACCAGCTCCGCCTCGCCCGGCCGCAGGTGCTGTTGCAGGTGCCGGGCCGTGTACAGGCCGAGATGTCCACCTCCGACGATGAGTACGCGAGGAGTGGCGGCTCTGGTCATCGCGGTCCCCTCAGTTGGTTGTCCACCGCCGCCACGACCCCGCCATAGGCCAGGTGCGGTAACACGTCGGCTGCCCAGTCCGTGGCGCTCCACCGGCGCGGGTCGGTGACCCCGAGGACGGTCATCGGGACGTTCGATCCGAGCATCGCGATGGCCGTCAGGGCTGCTGCGGCCTGGGGCCATGGCCGTGGCCGGTGTGCCGCGGCGACGTAGGCGACGGCCACGCCCAGCCCCGTCGCGGACCCGAGCAGGGCCCCGATGCCGGCGCTGCGATTGTCGGCCCGCTCGCCTTCGCCGAGATCGACGCCCACCATCTCGGCCAGGCGGCGCACGGTCCGCTGCGGGGTAGTGCTGACGGGACGGCCGCGAAGTGCCATGTCCAGGTAGGTGGCCATGTCGAGCGCCACGGTGCCGGCGGCGCCCGCGATCAACCCTCGGGACAGGGTACGCACCATGGGCGGCTACCCGGCTCGTCGCTGGCTACACCAGCCCCGACCGCGCGCCGGGATCTCTGGTGCAAGTCGAACACCAGCGCGGTGGCGATTTCAGTGGCGATTTCAACGGTGTGAGCAACCCGTCGAACACCTTCACCAACGTCGACGGCCCCGTCCTCATCGACGTGAAGATCAACGGCAGGACCGTCACGGGTCGACCGTGCCTTATGGCAGTTCCCAGACGGTCGTCACCTTGATCTCGGCGCTCTCGAGCGCCTGCGTCACCGGAATGTCGTAGGTGGCGACCGCCGTGAAGCGGCCCCTGGGCAGGTAGGCCCGGCCCGGGTCGCCCACCAGGACGCGAGCGCCGCCGTCGCGGGCCCGCTGGAGGAAGGGAAGCACCCGTTCGGTCATGGACCGGCTGTAGAAGACGTCACCGGCGAGTACGACGTCGGCGCCCCCGGCGTCGCCGTCCAGTACGTCCCCGAGCGTGATTTCCACGGCGGCGTCGTTGGCCGCCGTGTTGATCGTGATGGCGGCCGCGGCGAACGGGTCGACCTCGATCGCGGTCACGCTCGAGGCGCCGGCCCGGGCCGCCGCTATCGCGACCAGGCCGGAGCCGGCGGCGAGATCGCACACGCCGCGGTCGCGGACCAGATCGGGGTGGTCGAGCACGTACCGGGCGAGCGCTTGCCCGCCGGCCCAGGCGAAGGCCCAGAAGGGGGGTGGCAGTTGATCGCCGCGCTCCTGCTCGGTGCGCTCCCAGAGCTCGATCGGCTCCTCGGCGAGGTGGAGGAGGAGCTCCGGGACCGCGGAAGGGGCCGCCAGGCGGGTATGCGCGCGGATGAAGTCCAAGGTCAGGGCCGGGTTCGCGGGCGGGTGCACCCGAGCACTGTACGCGGGAGCACTGTACCCGGGAGCACTGCACGCGGGAGCACTGCACGCGGTGACCGGGCATCGCACGCCGAACGGGCCCGCCAGGCGGCAACCGGTTGGCACCCGAGCGCGTACCCCGGTAGCACCGCCCCTCGTATTAGCTGGTTCACAACCAGCAAGACGTGGGTTTCAGGAGGATGCCATGCCGACCAGCGTAGAGGCGGTCCGTGCGGAGGCATTGTTCGTCTCGCCTCTCCAGTCGTCCGAGCAGCCGCCTGCCGACGATGTTCTGCGAGCCGTCGCCACCACCCTGCGCCGATTCGGCATGCGCGGGTGCGCCGTCCGGGTGGCGGGGGAGTTCGGCGAGCACCCGGAGATCGCCGTCAACCGGATGACCTGGGCTCTCGCGATGATCCGCACCGTGTACCCGACTCCGGCGAAGCCAGTTGCGCAGCGCCCATCGCAGCCGCAGTTGCAGTTGCAGTTGCAGCAGTTGGCGCTCGCGGGCTGACCCCAGCGCCGCCGGCTTCCGCGTACTCGAAGCCGGTGATTTTCGGTCCTCGCAAGCGTGCCCGCGATCGGCGTCCATCCCCATCGCGAAGGCCGTCGGTAGCGACACCACCCGTGGAACGCCGTCGAGAGCAGCGGTCCATAGTGGATCGCGGTGCCACCTCCGGCGCCTCGCACCGTCTCCGTCGTCTCGTGTCGCGCCGGTCGTCAGCACCGCGTGTCGTCAGCACCGCATGTCGTCAGCGCCGTCGGTCGATACATGCGCGGCGAGCCCGCAACCTCGCGGAGGTTGTGATCATCAATGGAGCTGCACGATGATCCACGCCACGCGTGGCACGCGGCTGCCCACGTTCGAGCTGAACGATCGTTAGCCCGATTCGTGTAGGTTCTATGTCGTCCTCGGGACGTTTTTGTTAAGAGCCCGTCAACTGGCGCAAAAACAACGGCGTGTCGTCGCTTTCGCGCGAAACACTGCACATGCGAGGTTGGAGAGGTCCCGACGACCGAGGAGGCGTCGTGCTGATCAAAACGACGAGCTGTGATGCGGGTGTTCGTGTCGACCTGTGGTGTGACTCCTGCGACGTGTTGTTTTCGCCGCGGGCGAGCACCCCGCAAGTGCTTTCCGCGGTCTGGGAGGCGGCGACGGCGCGCGGGTGGTCTGCGACAGGGCCGAGCCAGACGGGGCGGCACCTCTGCCGGGCCTGTACGGACACCCGCGGTGGTGAGCGGTTGGCGGAGGTGGCGCCGGGCGTCACCTAGCAGGTCCGGCGCTGCTGGCCGATTATCGGAAGTCGCGCCGATCCCGGTGTATGCGGGCGGTGAGGTGGGGTATCTCAATGAGGTGACGCAGCCAGAGCCGCTGCCCGAGTATGAGCAGCGAACCGACGTACATCCGATCGAGGAGCGCGCGGACGTCCTCGAAGCGGTCGAGGACGACACGACGGCACCGGGGTTCCCGGTACCCGAGGCGAGCCCGGACGACCTGACCCCACGGTTCCGGGAGCCGCTCTAACCGGGTCGGCCAGTGAGCGTGGCGGGCCGGGTCCGCTCCCGCCGCGTGGCTTCATCGCGCCTCCCGCCGCGATGAAGGGCGGCTACGCGCGATCGCGTAGGACACCATCGCGATCATGGAATGAGCGGGACCCGACC
>JAOPWA010000142.1 GCA_025965915.1 Dactylosporangium sp.
GGAAGTCGCGCAGCTCGTCAACGCTCGCGGCCGCGCCCTCCCGGAACACCACCGTCGCGAGCGGCCGCTCGCTCCATTTTTCGTCGGGTACGCCGACGACACACGCCTCCAGCACGGCCGGGTGTGCCATCAGAGCGTTCTCCAGATCCACGGAGCTGATCCACTCGCCTCCGGACTTGATGACGTCTTTGGCCCGGTCGGTGAGGGTGAGGAAGCCGTCAGCCGACAGGGTGCCGACGTCACCGGTACGCAGCCATCCGTCGCGGAACTTGTCCGGGTCCGGTTCGCTCTCCCCCAGATACTGTGCGGCTATCCATGGCCCACGGACCTCGAGCTCGCCCACGGCCTTGCCATCGGCGGGCATCGTCTCGCCCAGCGGGCCGACGATGCGGGCCTCGACCGCGGCCGGGATCCGGCCCTGGGTGTACCGGTAGGGCCAGCTCTCCTCGGGCGGGAGCCCGGCCGGCGGGCGGGACACCGAACCCAGGGGAGACATCTCCGTCATGCCCCAGGCGTGGATGATCTCGATGCCGTGGCGCTCGGAGAACGCATGCATGAGCGCGGGCGGACAGGCTGCCCCACCGACCACCACCTCCTTCATCGACGAGACATCCGTCGGGTGGGCGTCGAGGTAGGCGAGCAGGTCGTTCCAGATCGTGGGTACGGCGCCACCGTGGGTCGGCTTGACCTGCTCGATCATGGCGGCGAGCGGGGCCGCCTGCAGGAAGCGGTCCGGCATCAGCAGCGACGCGCCGCCCATGAAGGACGCGTACGGCAGACCCCACGCCATCGCGTGGAACATCGGCACGATGACCAGTTCCCGGTCGGCCGGGCCGAGCCCGAACGTCTCGGCCATGCACACCTCCATGGAGTGCAGCCAGATGGAGCGGTGCGAATACGCGACGCCCTTGGGATTGCCGGTGGTGCCGGAGGTGTAGCACAGCGCGGCGGCGTCGTTCTCGTCGAGGACCGGCCAGTCGTACCGGTCGGGCTTACCGGCGAGCAGGTCGTCCCACCGGTGCACACGCACGTGGGAAGCAGCTTCCACAGGGGCGGTGTCGCCGGCTCCGACCACGACGACGTGCTCGACCGTCGTCATCTGCGGGAGCACCCGTGCCAGCAGCGGGATCAGCGTCCCGTCGACGATGACGACCTTGTCCTCGGCGTGCCCGGCGATGTAGACGAGTTGTTCCGGGAAGAGCCTGACGTTCAGCGTGTGCAGCACAGCGCCCATGCTGGGCACGGCGAGGTACGCGATGAGGTGCTCCGCGTTGTTCCACATGAACGTGCCGACCCGCTGGTCGCCGGTCACGCCGAGGTCATCGCGCAGTGCGTGGGCTAGCTGCGCCGCCCGGCGGCCGATTTCGGCAAAGGTGATCCGGCCGGGGCTCGACTCGGCTCCGGTCCAGGTGATCACCTCGGTCTGGCCGTGGACCGTGCTGCCGTGCTCCAAAAGCCGCGACACCAGCAGAGGCGTCGCCATCATCGTGCTCTTCATACCCAGACGTTAGTGGTGGCCCTCACACATGTGAAAGAGCCGACCGGATATGTCTCCGCCTCCGCTGGCAAATCGACGATGGGCTGCCCTGTCCCCGATCTCTGCGGGACTGGACAGCCCATCGTCTTACGCTCGTGCCGTCACATCATCGTCGCGGCCTTGGCCTCCATGTCGGCGGTGTCCTCGTCGCCCGCGCCGGGCTCCGCGGGGCCGGCCGGGCCGGCGCCCTTGAGCACACGGTCGGGCAGCGCCAGGCACAGGACCACCGCGAGCACCGTGACCGCGGCCGACATCAGGAACACCGGGTGCAGCGCGGCGACGAAGCCCTCCTCGATCGCGTGGCGTACCAGGTCGGGCAGGGCCTTGATCGACTTGGGGTCGTTGATGGAGACACCGTGGGGCATCGCCGAGGCAAGCTTCTGCTGGATCTGCAGCGGCAACTGCCGCGTCGCGGCCTCGATCCGCGGCTGAAGCTCGATCGCCAGCCGGTTGGTCATGACCGCGCCGAGGGTCGCGACACCGAACGAGCCGCCGAGCGACCGGAAGAACGTGGCCGTCGACGTACCCGCGCCCATGTCCCGCAGGTCGACGGCGTTCTGCACGGCGAGGATCAGTGGCTGCATCGCCAGGCCCAGACCGATACCGATGACGACCATCGGAATGAACGTCTCCCACAGCGGGGTGGTGACGCCGAGCCGCACGAACAGGACCAGACCGACCGCCATCACAAGCGTGCCGGCGACCGGGAACCACTTGTACCGGCCGAGCTTACTGATCATCTGGCCGGAAATGATCGAGGTGAAGATGATGCCGACCATCATCGGCAGCATCAGCAGTCCGGACGCGGTCGGCGTCTCGCCCTTGACGATCTGCAGGTACAGCGGCACGTAGATGATCGAGCCGAACATGCCGAAGCCGAGGATGAAGCCGGCGGCGTTGGCGATGGAGAAGGTCGGCCGGCGGAACAGCCGCAGCGGCAGGATCGGCTCACTCGCCCGCGCCTCGACCAAGAGGAACACCACGCTCAGCACGGCGCCGGCCACCAGCAGGCCGATGATCGTCGGGGAACTCCAGGCGTATCCGCTCGAGCCTTTCTGACCGCCCCAGGACAGGGCCAGCAGGATCGCGCTCGCGCCCGTCACGAGGAAGACAGCACCCAGCCAGTCGATCTTGTGGTCGCGCCGCTCATGTGGAAGCAGTCGCAGTACGTGGTTGGACAGGAACAGCGCCGCAATGCCGATCGGCAGGTTGATGTAGAAGATCCAGCGCCAGTCGTGCTCGGCGAAGTACCCGCCGGCCAGCGGGCCGGCCACCGACGACAGGCCGAAGACCGCGCCGAACAGGCCCTGGTAGCGGCCCCGCTCCCGAGGTGAGACAGCGTCGGAGATGATCGTGAATGCCAGCGTCATCAGGCCGCCGGCGCCCAGGCCCTGGATGCCGCGGAACGCGATCAGCGACACCATGTTCTGGGACATGCCAGCCAGCAGGGAGCCGACAAGGAACGTCACGATGGCGAACAGGAAGACCGGGCGCCGCCCGTACAGGTCGCTGACTTTCCCGTACAAGGGGGTGGAGGCGGTCGAGGCCAGCAGGTAGGCCGTCACGACCCACGAGTAGTGCTCGATGCCCCCCAGCTTGCCGACGATGGTCGGTAGTGCGGTACCGACGATGGTCTGGTCGAGCGCGGCTAGCAGCATTCCGGCCATCAGGCCGCTCATCAGCAGCAGGATCTGCCGATGGGAGAGTCTCGGACGTTCAAGGGTCGTGGTCATTCCTTCTCCATTCCGGCTCCCGCCGGCGCGTTTTTCTCCATGGCATCGTTCAAGCGAGCGAAGAGTCGTGCGAACTCCTGTCGCTCGGCCGTCGTCCAGTCCGCCATAAGCTCCCTCAGAGCCCCCACCCACTTGTTGCGGTGCTGGACGAAGACGTCAGCCCCTGTGTCCGTCGCTTCGATCAGGCTCGCCCGGCGATCAGCCGGATCTGGTGTACGCCTGACCAAACCGGCGGCCTCAAGTGCCCCCACCTGGCGGCTCACCGTCGACAGGTCGACACACAGGCCGCCTGCGAGGGTCGACAACCGTTGCGGTCCGCCGCCGGCGATCCGTGCGAGGACCCCGTACGCCGCGCGCTCGAGCGGTCGAGCCGGCACGTCGAGTTGGGCAGTCTGGTAGAACCGCTCCGCACGGCGGAAGAAGAGGCCGAACTGCTGACCGATCGCGATGTACTCGTCGTCCGTCAACGTCCACCTCCCACAATAGTTGCTTGATACAAGCATCGGCAGCGCGGGCGGCAGGCGCAAACGTAATAGGTGGGAGCTAGGTCACGGCAACGAACCGGCGACTACCCGCCAGGAGCCGTCTTCCACCTGCCAACCGGCCCATTCCGCCAGGCTGTGCCAGCCAACCTCGGGGTAGTCGCGGCGCAGCCCGGCGATGTCCACGTCCATGCCCACGTTCGCGAAGTAGCGAAACATGGCCGCGAGGTCGGGCGAGTGTGCCTCGGCGTACTCGATGGGGAACTCCTTGAACCTGACCTCGCGCCCGCACGCGGCGCCGAGGATCGCCGCGATCTCGTAGCCGGTTCGCTCGTCGGAGGCGATGTCGATCCGGCGGCCGACAAACCCGGCTGGCCGTGTCAGTGCGAGCGCGGCGAACGCGCCGATGTCCGCCGCGGCGATCAGCGCGAGCGGCTTGTCCGCCGGCAAGGGCCGGCCGAAGATGCCGTCTCGCAGGCCCTGCAGCGTCCAGTCTTCGGCGTACTGGTCCATGAAGGCGGCCGGCCCGATCACCGTCCACGGCACGCCGAGCGTCGCCAGGTGCTGCTCGATGTGGTACTTGCTGTCGAAGTGTGGGATGCCGGTGTTCCGGTCGGCGTTGGCGGCGGAGGTGAAGACGATGTGTTCGATGCTGCCGGTCGCCACGGCGGCGTCCAGCAGCGCGATGCCGTCCTTGACCTCCCGATCAACGTCGGTCTCGAACGGGGTGGTCACAGCGAACAGGGCGGTAGCGCCGGAGAGAGCGGCGTCCAGTGAGGACCGATCGGTGAAATCGGCGTAGGCGATCTGTGCGCCGAGCTGTCGCAACGTCAGAGCGGCCGTGGAGTTCGGCTTGCGGGTCAGAGCCCGCACGGGATGACCGGCGCGCAGGAGCGCGCGAGCGGTTGCGCCGCCCTGTGTACCGGTAGCTCCGGTAACGGCGATGGCAGGTTGATAAGATGTCTGCGTCATACATTGAATGTATGGCACAGAATCTGCGCCGCGCATATGATTATTTGGGAGCACGATGGCGCGCACCGACACACTGGCTGAGCTGGAGACCGAGTCCCGGCGGTACCTTGCCGCGTATGTGCTGTTCAACCAGGCGGTAGCTGACAAGCTCGGAATGCACCCGACAGACCTTCAGTGCCTCAACCTGATAACCATCGAGGCCGGCCCGTTCACCACCGGGCAGATCGCCGAGCTGACCGGCCTTACCAGCGGGTCGGCCAGCCGCCTCGTCGATCGACTGGTGAAGGCCGGGTACGTGACCCGGGAGCGGGACACCCAGGATCGCCGCCGGGTGCTCGTGCAACCGGTCGCGACGGCCATCCGACGAGTCAGCGCGGTATGGGACGAACTCGGCAACGGCTGGGCAGACATCTTCGCCGACTACACCGACGCGGAGTTGGCCGTGCTCGTGCGTCACATGCGGCGCACCACGCAGCTCAGCCGAGCCCAGGTGCAGCAACTACGCGGATAGCGCGCTACTTCCACTTGAAGTGCACGAACAGCCGACCGAAGTTCTTGGAGTCCTTCTCGACCCGGTGGTACAGGGCCTTGATCTCCTTCTGATCCAGGAACCGCAGTACCCGCTTCTTGAGCTGACCCGAGCCCTTGCCCGGGATGATCTCCACGAGCGCGGCCTTCTTCTCGACCGCCTCGGCGATGATCCCGTTCAGCGCCCGCTCGATGTCGCCGCTGCGGTTGTAGACATCGTGCAGGTCAAGCTTGAGTTTCACGACGTTCCCTCCGGCATCAGCCCAGCGTACGTGCCACGTAAAAGCCGTTGCGGGTACCCGGAACGGCTCATATGGTTGTCGGTACACGTGAAGGGAGGTGGTCCAAAGTTGTGTAATGACTGGACTCGTGAGGTGGCTGTCCGCTAGTCGCCGTCCTTTGGACTCTCAGTAGTCGAACCGCACGGCGGCTCGGCGAGCACCAAGCAGCTACCCGACCCCCGGGGTCCGGCCATTGTCCAGCCGGCCCACGCAACGCGTGGAACCCCGGGGGTCGCCTCATATCCGCTCGCCGACCCTACGGCCCCTCGTTGGCGGCCAGCACCTCGTAGACACCGGTGACCTCGAGGACGTTGCGGACAGTCCCCTGACAGTTGACGATGCCGAAGCCGATGCTGCGCTCCTGCGCGGCGTTGTAGCCGGCAATGAGCGCGGCGATACCGCTCGAGTCGAGGAACTGCAGCGGCTGGAAGTCCACCAGTAACCGTTCCACGCCCGCCTCGTCGAGAATCTCGCTGATGGCATCGCGCAACTGGTCGACGGTTCCGATGTCCACCTCACCACTGACGCTCAGGCAGATCACGCCGCGGCTGGTGGCGGACCGCGTCAGGCCCAACCGCCTCGACTCCATACCGTAATCCGCGGCAATCATCAGCACTCCCTGCGTGAGCGGCGAACCGCCCTGGTCAAACCGTTACGCGTCCGAACAGTACCGGCTCACCACGGCGGCATTGAGTCATTCGATCAGATGCGTTCTAGGGCAAAGACGCGAATAACTGGTCGCGACGTGTTTCGGAGCACCCCGAGCAGTTCGTCGAGGCAGCGAAGCAGATCGACCATTTCCCACCCGCAGATGGTGCCGGCTCACCGATGCTCTCGGCAACCGCCTACCGGTCTTTGGCAGGAAGGTTCGCTCTGATCGGTCAGCTCGGGCGCCACCGAACAGATTCACGACGAAGCAAATATTCCGGGCACGACGGAGGCCAGGGCCAGGATCTCTGTTGGGCAGGCGATGCGGCCACGGAGAATGATCCGACTGGGACGGGGCAATACCGACGGGTCGAGGGTCGGGTCGGTGTCGTAGACGATCAGATCGGCAGGGGCACCGTCAACCAGCCCGGGAAGGCCGAGCCAAGAGCGTGCCGAACACTTTGCCGTCGATCCAGAAGGAACGCTCCTCCCGCTCCGGTAGCACGGTGCCTCGTACTCGTAACACCACCGGCAACCACCCGCCCGTCCGCATCCGTGTCGGCGCCCGATCAGATCATCTCCGTGAAGTTCCGGGCAACCTGGATCGGCCATGGTGACAGCGGCTGAATGGGCGGAGTGCGGACATGACAACGATCGATCAGCTCGCCTACGGTCCCGGTGCGTTGGGCACCGATGTTGGTGCCCAACGCACCGGATTCGCCTAGAGGCTCGGCAACGCCCTCGTCAGCGGTGCCTGTCCGCTTCGACCAACTCGGCGAGAGCGGCCATGCTCCGCTCGATCGCCGGCCGGAGGTCGTCACGAAGGTGCAGCGCCGCCGGATCGACGTCGTCGGGCAGCTCGCCGCGCAGGTGCCGGCCGAGCGTGACCAGCCGGGGACCGTAGCCGCCGCCCATGCAGTAGACCGCGTCGAAGACCTGGCCCCCGATCTCGTGCGTGTCGATCGTCGTCGCGTGCTCGAACTCGAGCACGGTGCTGCCGTCTTCGCCGGCGTGCAGGCGCAGCTCGATCTCGTCGGGTGCCGGGTCGCCGCCGCCGAGCGCGATGGTCAGCAGTCGCGGCGCCTCACAGCGCACGACCTTCCCCGGGCCGAAGTCGCCCTGCGTGAATGTGCCGCCCACACGCAGGTCCCCTTCGACGGGCGCGTACCAGCGGCGCAGCCGTTCGGG
>JAOPWA010000145.1 GCA_025965915.1 Dactylosporangium sp.
TCGGACCCGGTGCCCGGAAGATCCGGTCGGCGAGGTTGCCCAGCGCCCCGCCGAGGACCAACCCGAGCGCCATCGCCCACGGCGCCGAGCGCAGTCGCCGAGCCGTCCACGCGATCCAGGCCACGACCGCGATGGTGATCACCGGAAAGATGAACGTGTACCCGGTTCCGAGACTGAAGGCCGCGCCGCTGTTGCGGACAAGGTCCAGATAGACGGCACCGCCGAGCAGCCGCACCGGCTCGCGCCCCGTCAATTGGCTCACCGCGAGCTGCTTGGTGAGGACATCGATGAGCAGCACGAGGACGCCGGTGAGCGCGAGCAACCCGATCGGCCGGCGTGGGCGCGCCGGAACGTCCGGCGCCGGCCCGGCGTGTGCAGCGGACGCCGGCGCGTTCTGCTCCGGATTCTGGCCGGTGGCCAACGTCTCCTCGCCGTTCAGCGCCGCTCCTCCAGCTGCTTGCAGGTGATGCAGAGCGTAGCCGACGGGAACGCGGCGAGCCGCTCGACCGGGATGGTGTTGCCGCACCGCTCACACCAGCCGTACGTGCCGTCGTCGAGGCGCTCGAGGGCCCGCTCCACCTGGTTGATCCGCTCCAGGATGCTGTTGGCCAGCGAGATCTCTTGTTCCCGCTCGAACGTCTTGGTGCCGGTGTCGGCCTGGTCGTCGCCGGCGGAGTCGGTCAACCGGTCGCGCTGCAACTCGGCGATCTCCGACAGGGTCTGGTCGTACTCGGTCTTCAGCTCGTCGCAGCGCTCGGACAGGGCCGCGCGGATCTTTTCGGTGTCAGCCGCGGAGCGCGCGCGAGGCGCCTTGCCCGTACCGGTCTTGGTGCCGGCCGTGTCGGTGGCGGTCTTGCTGTCGGCGGTCTTAGCCATCGTCGCTCCCTCGGCCGCGGTCGTCGCGGCGGTTACCGGTGCTTGCGCAGGGGTTAGTGCGGGCGTCCCGGACAGCCCGGGGGCATGCCGTCGGGAGGTCCTGGCCGAGGTCGCACCGAGGGGCGCGGCCTGAACCGGGTCGTTGGGCGCCGTCGAGGACGGCACGGAGCGGACTGTCGCGGTGGTCGACGCTCCCACAGCGGGAGCGGAAGTCGTCTTGTTCACGCTTTTGGAGGTTTCGACGCGGCGGTCACCCGTCGTAGTCTTCTTGACGGGACCGGCCTCTGAACCGGCCCCCCGCGCCGCGCTCGCCCGAGCTGCCATGGCGTCCCCCAGAATGCAAAACGGGCGCGCGACGGGAACGCCGCGCACTCCAGAGAGTGGCAAGAATACGGAACGTGCGGGCGTCCGACAAACGTGCCACGCAATACGGGCGTGGTCGGAACGCTCACTTTCGCGCTACCTTGCCCAGACCCCGCCCTTGGGTTATCGGCGTCCCATACCCACCCCAATAGGCGTTCAATCCTGCGCTGTCGGGAATCGGACTGCGCCCGGAACGCCAAATCCTCTCAGATCGACGGATCGCGCAGCCGCCGTACCCGTTCCGCCAGGTCCGCCGGGGGTTGGTCGACGGTGAACAGCTTGTCGCGACTGGCCGCCCCCGTCCTCAGCGTCACCGCCGCGGTACGCAGTCCCAGCGCCTCGGCGAGAGCGCGGCGGGCCGCCTCCGTGGCCCGGCCGTCCACGGCCGGCGCGTTGACCGCCACCACCAGTGCCGGCCCGTGCGGTCCCGGGTGGCAGCCTCCCACCCGGGTACGCGACGAGCCGGGCTTGACCCGGACCACGATTGTGAACACGCCACAGCTCTCTCGGAATCGCTCGGCGTCAGACTTGGCGGGCCTCGGCGAGCAGAGCCCTGTCGGGTTCGCAGAGCCCGCACGGCGTGAAGCCCAACTCGACCGCCTCGTGTACGGGCAACGCCTCGCCCGGCTGGCCGAGCAGGTGCACGCAGTTGGCCAGGTGGTAGCGCGGTCGACCGTCGATGACCAGCACGTCGTCGCTCATCCGGGCCACCCGGTCCGCGTCGCCGGCCGACACCCGCTGAGCTACCGGCTCGTCCGACAGCGGCTCGTCGTCGAAGTCGTCGGCCTTGTCGGACTCGTCGCGATCGTCGTCAAGCACGAGTTGGCCCGGGTGAGCGCTTCCCAGGTCGCGCGCGCCACCCTGAGTCGGGATCAACGGCCGCGCGGCGACCAGCGGGCGACGCTCCTGAATCTCGTCCTGTGCGGCGCCGTCGCCGACCCCTGGGCGAGGATGGGCCGGGATCACCTCGGTCATCGGTTCGCGCTCACCGTTATGGTCGCCGTGTCGCTCGACGGCCGTGGGGCCATCCTCACCGTCGCTACCGGCGTGTCCCGGCGCCGGCTCATCCTCGCCGTGCGCCCGAGCGGCGCTGGCCTGGCGGCTGCCGACAACGAGTGCGATCGCGGCGAGCAAGCTCGCCGCGGTCGAACCTACCAGGTAGGCGTTGGAGCCGTTGACCAGGCCCGTCGCCAAAAGCGCGATGGCGACGACGATGAGAAGCAGACTTCCGACTATCACGACCAGCCCTCCGGGGTAGTCGTCCCTGACCTGTCTCCCCGTCTAAACGAACGAAGCCCGGATAGACGGCGCTACGGCGGTGGGTCGCGGACGCGACCCGCCGCCGCCGCAGTCAGTTAGCGTCCACCCTCGATGCCGGAGCGGCCGCCGTAGGAACCGGCGAGCCCCGCCGCGGCCAGGTTGCCCGTGCCGCCACCGGCTGCCCGGCCGTTCTCGGTCCTGGTGAGGTCCGCGTCCAGGCCCTGCGCACGGCCATCCAGGTCGCGCAGTTGGCTCTCGAGGTATGCCTTCAGGCGGGTGCGGTACTCGCGCTCGAACTGCTTGAGCTCTTCGATGTGCTTCTGCAGCGCCGTGCGCTTCGTGTCGAGACCGGCGATGGCCTCCTGATGGCGCTGGCGCGCGTCACGCTCAAGGGCATCGGCCTTGGCCCGCGCCTCGCGGGTGACCTCCTCCGCCTTGGTCCGCGCGTCGGACAGCAGCGTGTCGGCCTCGCGACGGGCGTCGTTGACGTGGTCGTCGGCCGTACGCTGGGCCATCATGAGCACCCGCAGCGCCTGCTGCTCGCCGTCGCCGCCACTAACCCCGGCACCCTGCGCGCGGACCTGGTCAAGCTCCGCCTGCATGCTACGGGCCGCCTGCTCCGCCGCGGACTTCTCGCGCTGGATACGGTCGAACTGGCTCTGCAGCTCGGCCAGCTCGGCGGCCAGGCGCCCATCCGAAGCGCCGCCACCGCCGACGCTGCGGCCACCGCCCCGCTCGGCCTGCGCCCGCAGTTCGTTGTTCTCTTCGATGAGACGGGCGAGTTCGCGCTCGACCTCGTCTAGGAAGGCGTCAACCTCCTCCTCGTCGTACCCCCGCTTGCCAATGGGGGGCTTCTTGAATGCGACGTTGTGGACGTCGGCCGGGGTCAGCGGCATCGAAACTCCTCGGGTCAGTTGCGGCCGCGTGACGTCGTCACTGGCAGTCACCTTAGATCAGACGCCGTACCACGACGTTCATCAGCACGAACAGAATAACCAGCAGCACAAGGGAGGCTAGGTCCACACTCACCGTACCAATACGGAGCGGTGGGATCACTCGCCTCAACGCGTTAAGGGGAGGATCGGTGACGCTCCAAACAACTTCGAGTGCCGCAGCCGCTCCGCGCCCCGGATGCCACCGCCGCCCGTACTGCAGCACGGCCCCCATCACGAACCTCGCGAGGAGGGTCAGGAAGAAGGCGTACAGCACCAGGTAGACGACCTGCATGGTGACCGACAACACGGCGGTTTGGACCCTCACTCAGCTCTGGTTGAAGAACCCGCCCTCGGCGATCTTCGCCTTGTCTTCTGCCGTGACTTGGACATTTGCCGGCGAGAGCAGGAACACGCGGTTGGTGACGCGCTCGATCGTACCGCGAAGGCCGAACGCGAGACCCGCCGCGAAATCAACCAGTCGTTTAGCGTCCGACTCGTCCATTTCGGTGAGATTCATGATGACTGGTACCCCATCGCGGAAATGCTCACCAATGGTTCGCGCTTCGTTATACGTCGTCGGATGCAGCGTCGTGATCTGGTAACGACGCTCATCTTCTTCAGCCTGTGTAGCCGGGCGCTCACTCACCCGTGGTGCGAGCGCCAAGTTCTCCCGAGTCGGATAGCTGACCGTTGACGACGCCGGGCGCGCGATGGACCGCACGGTCGAGCGTTCCGAGCGGGCCTCCCGCTCGGCGGCCAGCCGCTCGCTGACCCGGGTCCGAGTCGAGACGAGCGCCTGCTCGTCAACCTCGTCCTCGTCGGCGAAGTCCTCACCGTAGCGGTAGCCGCGCTCGTCGTAGCCGCGTTCCCCGTACGCACGCTCGTCTTCGTCCTCAACAAGGCCGAGCCAGACTCCTGCCTTCCGCATTGCTCCCATGCCGCGCCCCTTACCTCCGTGCGACACTGCCCCGTGCCGTGCCCCCAACCCGCGTCAGCGCCCGCCGGCGCCGACCTTGACAAAACCACACTGGTGTAGTTTTGATGTCCCGTTAGCGAGGCTACCGCAGCGGGACACGTTTCCCGAGTAATGCGCCGCCGATCCGGACATGTGTCGTGCCCGCCGAGATGGCGGCTTCCAGGTCGGCGCTCATACCAGCCGAAATCACCGTTGCCGACGGGTACTGACTCCGTAGCGCGTGCGCCACCTCGGCGAGCCGATCGAACGCCGACCGCGGATCCCATGACAGCGGCGCCACGCTCATCACCCCGCGCAGCCGCAGCGCCGCCGACTCGGCCACCGCCGCCACCACCCGGTCGAGATCGCGCTCGGGTACGGCAGCGCCACTCGCGGCCCCGCCACGATCGAGATCGGCGTCGAGACTGACCTGCACGAGTACATCCAGCGGCCGCTCGCGATACCGGGAGGCGGCCCGGTCGAGCGCCGCCGCGAGCGGGACGCTGTCAACCGAGTGGACCAGGTCGGCGTACCCGACGACCGACCTGGCCTTGTTGCGCTGCATCTGCCCGACGAAGTGCCAACGCACCAGCGCTTCGGCCGCGGCCAGCTCGGCGGCCTTGGGCGCCGCTTCCTGGTCCTTGTTCTCCCCGATGTCGTGCACGCCGAGGTCGACCAGGCGCCGGATGTCGCCGGCCGGGTAGGTCTTGGTGACTGCGACGAGCGTCACCTCACCCGGATCCCGGCCGGCGTCGACGCAGGCCGCGGCGATCCGCCCGCGGACCTCCGAGAGCCGTCGCGCCAGCTCCGCCCGCCGCGGGTCGGCGCCCTCTTCGACCGTCGTACTCATGCCATCACCTCGCTACGCTCTTCGCGCAGTCCGGCTAGCGCAGCTACGCCTAGTGATTCTGACCGCGCGCTCATGCACCGTTCTTGAGGAAGTCGGGCACGTCCACGTCGTCGAAGAGAACCCGACGAGGCGTGGGCTGCGCGGTCGGCCGTGGCGGGTTCACCGGCTCCGCCGGCTGGACGGCCTTGCGCGGCGGCTCGGCCGGCTTGTAGGCCGGCGCCCCACCGTCGAAGCCGGCGGCGATCACGGTCACGCGTACTTCGTCGCCGAGCGCGTCGTCGATCACGGCGCCGAAGATGATGTTGGCGTCCGGATGTGCCGCGTCAGTGACCAGCTGGGCCGCGTCGTTGATCTCGAACAGGCCGAGATCCGAACCACCGGCGATGGACAGCAGCACGCCCCGCGCGCCGTCCATACTCTGCTCGAGCAGCGGGCTGGAGATGGCCGCCTCGGCCGCCTCGACCGCCCGGTTGTCGCCGCGGGCACTGCCGATACCCATCAGCGCGCTGCCGGCACCGCTCATGACGCTCTTGACGTCGGCGAAGTCCAGGTTGATCAGACCTGGCGTGGTGATCAGGTCGGTGATGCCCTGGACACCGGAGAGCAGCACCTGGTCGGCCTGGCGGAAAGCGTCCATCATGCTGATGCCCCGGTCACCGAGGGCGAGCAGCCGGTCGTTGGGGATCACGATGAGCGTGTCGCACTGGTTGCGCAGCTCTTCGATGCCCGACTCGGCCTGCACCTGACGGCGCCTGCCTTCGAAGGAGAACGGGCGGGTCACGACCCCTATGGTCAACGCACCGAGCTTGCGCGCGATGTTGGCCACG
>JAOPWA010000162.1 GCA_025965915.1 Dactylosporangium sp.
CGACCCCGAGCCTGCCCCACCTGCCTGCACTTATCCGTCCCACGCGCGGATTCCCTTCCCTTACATCACGTCTGGAGGACCCAGTCCACGTCGCGACGGTCCAATCGCGAGCCGGCGGAGCCATCGATGCATCACTCGCCGTCACTGGGCCCTGAGGACGATGCTCCATCCAGCCGAATCGCGCAATATCGATGTGAGGTTGGGTTAGAAAAATTGGCCAAGTGTGCAATACGAAGGGCTGCTACATGATGCATCCCTTACTACAAGTCGGGTCACCGTCACAGAGAGCAAAGACCAGGCCCCGATTTCCGCATGCCGCCGCGCTTACAACATGAATGCTTGGCGCGCCTATTTGGACATTTAGATGAGCTGCCGCCCCATCGTCTCGCGATGCTTCGTTCGACGCCCGGCCGCGGCCAACCGCTCGGTTGCCACGCGCCAGGAACCTGCTCCAGGCATGGCAGCGTCTTCTAGGCAGCTTTCGTTGTCTGAATGATGGGATAGCGGCCGAGATAGGCGAGGGTTGCCACAGTAGAGCGACGGTGGCGTGGAAGCGTTGCGAGCCGTGGCGGAGGTGATGCACCGAGGGCTTCTGCGGCAGCCACCACGCACGCGTCAGGGTGGACCGCGACGCCGAGCACAACGTCTGGCACACGTGTGCTAATCCTCGGGTTTGTGTGGGTGGTTTGCGGCCGAGTTGAGAGGCGAAGCGGTTGTGACTTCCAGAGTTAGATGCCAACGCCAACGGTTAGTTAGCCAGCGGTGTGGATTGGGCCGCTGAACTTGTGTCGACGGCTCCGGCGCTCGCTGGGCTGCGAGATCTGGACTGAAACGTGCGCCGGTACGCCCAGGGACTGACGCCCACGACCTCCTTGAACCGCTCGCGGAACGTCGTGGCTGCCGCGAAGCCCGCCAGGATCCCGACCTGCTCCACCGGCACGTCGGTCGTCTCCAGCAGTTGCTGCGCCCGGCGCACCCGGTAGCGAGTGAGCCACTGCATCGGCGTCGTGCCGGTCTGCTCGCGGAACCGCCGGATCAAGGTGCGGCTGCTGATAGCGGCTCGGGCCGCCATGTCATCGAGGCTGAGGTTGCGGGCGGCGTTCTGCGCCATCCACTCCAGCAGCGGCTGCAAGGACGAACCGTCCGCCGTGGGGGGCTCATGTGCGATGAACTGGGCCTGCCCGCCGGCGCGTTCCAGCGGCATCACCGACAGGCGGGCGGTCTCGGCGGCGACCGCGGCTCCGTGGTCGCAGCGGACCATGTGCAGGCACAGGTCGAGCCCAGCGGCGGCGCCGGCCGAAGTCAGCAGGTCCCCCTCGTCCACGTAGAGGACGTCCGGCTCGACGTGCACGGCGGGATAGCGCCGCGCCAGCGCCGCTGCTGCGGCCCAGTGGGTTGCCGCGCGGCGGCCGTCGAGCAGACCCGCGGCGGCGAGGGTGAACGCGCCGACGCAGATGGATGCTATGCGTGCTCCCCGGGCTGCCGCGGCCCGCAGCGCGTCCAGCACCTGCGGCGGGACGGGGGCCGCGGGGTCGGCGACCCCGGGCACGACCACGGTGTCCACCGCGCTCAACGCGTCCAGGCCCCACGGTGCGCGCAGCGTGAAGGCGCCAGCGTCGATCTCGTCGCGGTCGGCACAGACGCGGACGTCGTAGGCAGATCGCCCGTCGGACAGGCAGGCCCGGCCGAACACCTCCAGCGGGGTTGACAGGTCGAAGCCGATGACGCCATCGAACGCGACCACCGCCACTGTGTGCACCCCCTGACGCTATCCCGACGCGAAGTTGAGGCGTGGCGCTCATCCGTTGAGGGTTGGCATTCTGGCCACTGTCGTTGCCGCAACCGCCGGCCTAGCGTGCTGGTGGTGACCATGATCGCGCCCATTCTGATCGGGCTGGCATACGCCGCCCTGAACTCCCTCGTCCGAGTCGAGCACCGTCGGCCTCTCAACGCCGTCATGGTCGCCGGTGCCGGCGCGGCCTATCTCAGCGGTGGCTTCGGCGTGTGGGAGTTGCTGTTCACCACGGCCATGTCCTACATCGCTTTCCGGGGGCTGCGTTCCTGGCGCTGGATAGGCGTCGCGTGGCTCCTGCACACCGCCTGGGACGTACTGCACTATCTGTACGGCAAGCCGATTCTGCCCTTCGCGGCGCACTCTTCGCTGGGGTGCGCGATCTGCGACCCGGTCATTGCTGTCTGGTGCTTCGCCGGCGGCCCGTCCATGAACGACGTCTCGCGCCGCTGGTCTCGCCGGGCTCGCCACACCAGCCAGGCGACGGAAACCACGACCGGCACGACCGCCTAGCGCCTCCAGAGGTCTCTGCCCACTGGGCCGTTGTACTCGACCGACGGAATCACCAACGCGCCCACAGAAACCTGACTAGTAGCACGCGTGTTCTAAAAACTGTCGGAGCCCGCCTCTAAAGTTACGTTCGTGGATGAGGCGTTGGCGGTGCTGGACCGGGCCCTGCAGGGCTGCCGGTCGGTGTCGGTGTGGGCCTGGCCGGACTCCACGCTGGTCAACGGCCTGGATCGGTTGCAGGTCCTCGCCGCGCAGGTCGCGGCGTTGCAGTTGGAGTTGATCCGCCAGATCGACAGCCGCGGCATCCCGGCCACGCAAGGGGCCACGGGCACGGTCGCGTGGCTGCGGGACCGGCATCGGATCTCCCCGCAGGCGGCCAGCCGGCAGGTGAAACTCGCCGCGGCGTTGCACCCCGATCTGCCGGCCACCGCCGACGCCCTCGCCGCCGGGGTGGTCAACGCCGAGCAGGCCCAGG
>JAOPWA010000170.1 GCA_025965915.1 Dactylosporangium sp.
ACCTCAGCCCTATGATCGGCTTCCCGGCACTCGCCGTCCCCGCGGGTTTCACCAGCACGAACCTCCCCGTCGGGATCGACCTGCTCGGACGGCCCTTCACCGAAGACATGCTGTTCCAGATCGGCTACGCCTACGAGCAAGGCACAAAACACCGCGAGCCGCCCTCGACAACCCCTCCACTCCCAACACCCTGACCAGATAACCGTCGTGCCCCCGGTGACACCACTGCCCGGGGGCACGACGGCGCGCGAAAGAAATCGCGAGGCGGGTGGTACTCCAGCCGGGTCCGACGCCCCTATGTTTGTCAAGGGGACTATCTCGCGAACGTGCCAGCGCCCCGGGCAGTTGGGGTGCTGCCGGGGCCCTGGTCCGGTTTCACTGGGCTGTCGGCTGTGGGCTGGTCAGCCGGTGCCGCGCCAGCCAGTCGGCGACGGCGTGGCCGATGGCGTCGGGTTGATCTTCAGGGGCGTGGTGGCCGGCGGGTCCGATGCTTTCGACTTCGAGTGCGGCGATGTTGTCGCGGGCCCATTGTTCGATGTCGGCGGTGACCAGGCCGGCGGGTTCGATGGTGAGGAGGAGTTTCGGCACCTGCGGGGTGTCGGCCAGCCACTTGTCGTAGGCGATGACGCGGTTGTACACGTCGGCGGGTTCGCCCTCGACGGGGTGCTCGCGGCCCCACTGCAGCAACGGCAGACGGGAGGCGGGGTCGGGGTACGGCGAGCGGTACACGGCCATGTCCTCGTCGGAGACGCCGGGGTTGGTGGCGCGCAGCGCGACCTCGATGAACCAGTTGTCTTCCAGCACCATCTGCTCTCCGGTACCGGGGGTGCGAATCGCCTGGAACAACCCGTCGACCGGTGGTGGGTAGTCCGCCCAGGTCATCGGTCGCAGGAAAGTCTCCGACAGCACGATCCCGCGGATGCGGCCGGGGTGGCGGGCGGCCCAGTCCTGGGCGAGCGCGCCGCCCCAGTCATGGCCGACCAGTACGACCTCGGATAGGTCCAGCGCGTCGATGAAGGCGTCGAGGTAGCGGGCGTGGTCGACGAACCGGTAGGCGATGTCGGGTCTGCCGGAGGCGCCCATCCCGATCAGGTCCGGCGCCAGGGTCCGGGCCTGGTCGGCGACGTGCGGGGTCACGTTGCGCCACAGGTGGGAGGTGGTCGGGTTGCCGTGCAGGAACAACACGGTCGGCTCGCCGGCGCCGCTCTCGTTGTAGGCGACATAGGAGTCGAGAACCTTGACGGTAGGCATGATCGGCGTCTCCTTGACCAGTGAGGCGTGATGGGATCAGGCGGCGTTGAGGCGGGCGGTGACGACGGTGAGCACCCGGGCCGCGGTGGCCAGGTGCTCGGTCGGGATGTCGGCGTAGGCCGGCGCGATGATCGCATCGACCGCGGCGCGGATCTGGCCGTACCGGGCCCGCCCGGCGTCGGTGAGCCCAACCCGGGACGCCTCGTCGGCCAGCAGTCGCGTGGCGACCAACTCGGCGATGGTGTCCCGCGCCGCGACCTCGTCGATCTTCAGGGCGCCGACCAACTGGGTGGCCAGTTGGTCTGCCTCGACGGCGCCGCCGGCGGTCGCGGTCATCGTCAGCGCCACCCACTGGTTCTTCGTGGTGCCGGTGGGGACCAGGACGCGGGTCAGGATGGACTTGTGGGCGTTCTCGGCCTGGCCGACGATCTGCGGGTTGAGGACTGGGGCGGTGGTCATAGCCGTTCTCCTATCCGTTTGCCTACTAAACGTTTCCACAACTAACGTTAGAGCGGCAAACGATAGCTCGTCTACCGTTAGGCTCCCGACCGATTTGTTAGGGTGGTCACGTGCGAGCACCGGTTGAGACGATGGCTACGGCCCGGTTCGCCAACATGCCGAGCTGGTTGATGACGCAGACCGCCCAGCATGCCCACCGACTGGTGGCCGACGGCCTGGCCGCGGTCGGTGCCCGCGGCTACCACTACCGGGCACTGACGTGCCTGGACGAGTTCGGACCCGCCAGCCAGGCCGACCTGGGCCGCCGCAGCGGCATCCACCTCAGCGACCTGGTGGCCACCATCAACGAACTGGCCGACCAGCAGCTAGTCGAACGCGCTCCCGACCCGGCCGACCGGCGACGCAATATCATCACCATCACACCCGCCGGACGCCGTCAGCTACGACGACTGGACAAGCAAGTGACCCGCATCCAGGACGAACTGCTGGGGGCCCTGTCCCCCGATGAACGCGACCAGCTCACCCGACTCCTGCGCCGGGTCCTCGACCATCACACCGACGCAGGGTCGAGCACACCCTGACAGCCAAACACCTGCCTCGGGAAACGTCCCACCAGCCAGGACGGCAGTTACCAGCACCCAGGGCCGAACGCTCCGCCTCGTAAGCCCGCTGGGTGTTACCGGCCATCTGCTCGCCAAGCCGACCAGCCCCCGCATGAGCGACCTCGCCGAAGGTCTCCCTATTGATCAAGCCGACACGCCGTCAACAACGCTCAGGTCACTACACCTAGTGCCGTGTCCAAGGATCTAGCTGCACCTTCTCGGTGCGCATGGGACGATAAGGCCCCGTGAGTCTCGCTATCGCTCCCATCACAGACATCACCATGTGGATGCGCAGCAGCGGACTGGAGGTCCTGCTCTTCCTCAGCGGCGCAATCCTGCTCACACGGCTCGTTCGGTGGCTCGGAGGCCGGATCACCCGGAGGATCGACGCCGCGTCCTCCGACAGCAGCGGTCTGGTGCGCTCGGAGGCGTCCAAACACCGCCACGTGCTGACAGAGGTGATCATGTGGAGCGCGGTCGTGCTCGTCTACTGCGTCACCGCAGTGCTCGTCCTGCAGCGCCTCGGGATCCCGGTAACCGGCCTGGTCGCGCCCGCCGCCGTCGCAGGGGTCGCCCTGGGCTTCGGCGCCCAGCGCATCGTGCAGGACGTTCTCGCCGGAATCTTTATCATTGCCGAGCGCCAGTACGGTTTCGGGGACATGGTCCGCATCGCGGCGCTCGGCTCGGAGACTGGTGTCACCGGCACCGTCGAGGAGGTCACCCTACGCATCACCCGCATGCGCTCGGCGAACGGCGAGGTCGTAATCGTACCCAACGGCCAGATCGTGCAGGTGATCAACATGTCCCGGGACTGGGCCCGCGCAGTCATCGACATCCCAGTGCCCAGCACCACCGATATCAACCGGGTCCGGGCCATCCTGCGCCGCGTGGGCGACGACACCGCCACCGATGAACGACTGGGACCCCTGCTGCTCGGCCCTCCATCGGTGCTGGGAGTGGAGAGCATCGAGGTGGACAAGCTCCAGGTGCGCGTCGTGGCTCGGACCCTGCCCGGCAAGCAGTTCGAGGTGGGCCGCGAACTGCGCGCGCGGGTGGCCGCCGCGCTGCAGCAGGACGGTATCACCGTTACAGCGGATGTGAACACAGCCCACCCCACCGGAGCGGGATGATGCCCGAACACCTGCTGGGCGGCCGCCTACGCACGTCAACCGCCCTCATCGCGCTGCTCTTCATCGTCACGCTGGCGACCTACCTGCTCGCGCGCCCGGCACCCGCTTCCATCGCGCACAAAGGTCCCTCGATGCCCCCACATCCATCCGGCCGGCCCTCGACCGCCCCGCCGCTCCCAATCCGGCCCCCGCAAACGCCCGGGCGTTTGGCCACCAACCTCCCCTCAGCGCCCGAGACACCGCACTCCGGCAGCGCCTCGCCAGGGACCCCGGCACCATCGGGTAGCTCAACCATCCCCGAGACGTCATCACCCTCGACGGGCTCGTCGTCATCCTCGACAAGCCCGTCCCCGTCAGACGTACGGGCGCCGTTGCGTTAGCGGTGGAGGACCCGTCCTCGGCGGGCTCATGACCGAGTACGAACGAGCCGCGTAGAAGCCCAGCTCACACCGGGATGCCAGGGGCTTTGAACCCCACAGGCCTCGAGTCCTGGTACGGCACGGGATATTGACGAGTCGGTAACCCCTACGTATCTTTCTGTCATTAAGAAACCTTCTTAAGAATAGATCCACCGTGCCGTGCAGGGAGGACCCTCATGTCCCGTTCGCCGCCATAGGGGGCGATCTATCAGTGTTCGGCCACCGAAGCTCCCGTCGTCAACTCATCCCCACCCATGCATACGGAGCCCGGCATGAGACACCGAATCCGAATCCCCTTGAAACGCACGGCAGCAGCCATCGCGGTGTTACTGCCAGTCGCGTCCATCCTGCTGGTACTTCCACGCGCATACGCCGCAGTGTCCGCTCCCATCCGAGTCAACTCGAACGGGCCGTCGCTCACCGACTCCAGCGGAAAGGCCTGGTCGGCCGATCAGGCCTACAGCGCTGGAAGCTGGGGCTATGACACGCTGTACGGCGCCTCGTCAACCTCCCACGCCATCGCTGGCACCACCGATCCCGCGCTGTACCAGACCTACGATCTCTTCAACAACTGGACCGGCTACAAGTTCGACGTCGCCAACGGGACATACCAGGTGACGTTGAAGATGGTCGAGGACTGGGCCAACGCGGCGGGCCAACGCAAGTTCGACGTGCGCATCGGGGGCACGACGGTGCTGACCGGGTTCGACATCTACGCGTCGTGTGGCGCGTTCACGGCCTGCGACCGCACCTTCACCACATCGGTCACCACCGGCCAGCTCACCGTGCAGTTCAACATGAACGGCGGTTCCAACTACGCGACGGCGTCCGCCATCGAGGTTGTCGCTGGTGGGGGCACGCCGTCACCGACGCCTTCGCCGACCCCGACACCTACGCCGACACCGACACCCACGCCGACACCGACCCCGACACCGACCCCGACACCCACGCCGACCCCGACACCCACACCGACCCCAACACCCACGCCCACGCCACCGCCGGGCGGGGGCGGTAACAAGGTCGTCGGGTACTTCGCCGAGTGGGGTGTCTACGCCCGCAATTACCACGTCAAGAACGTGGACACCAGCGGTTCCGCGGCCAAGATGAACGTCATCAACTACGCCTTCGGCAACGTCGCCAACGGACAGTGCGCGATCGGCGACAGCTACGCCGACTACGACAAGTTCTACGACGCGGCGTCGAGCGTGGACGGTGTCTCCGACACATGGGATACCGGCGCGCTGCGCGGCAGCTTCAACCAGTTGCGGAAGTTGAAGAAGAAGTACCCGAACATCAAGGTGGTCTGGTCCTTCGGTGGCTGGACCTGGTCGGGTGGCTTCGGCCAGGCGGCCGCGAACGCCTCCGCCTTCGCGGACTCCTGCTACAACCTCGTGAAGGACCCGCGCTGGGCCGGCGTGTTCGACGGCATCGACATCGACTGGGAGTACCCGAACGCCTGCGGCAACACCTGCGACACCAGCGGGTTCAGTAGCTTCAAGAACCTGATGGCGGCGCTGCGCGCCCGCTTCGGCTCCGGCAACCTGGTCACCGCCGCGATCACCGCCGACGGCAGCAACGGTGGCAAGATCGACGCGGCCGACTACGGCGGCGCAGCGCAGTACATCGACTGGTACAACCCGATGACCTACGACTACTTCGGCGCCTGGGCGTCGACCGGTCCGACGGCCCCGCACTCGCCGCTGTACTCCTACAGCGGCATCCCGACGCCGGGCTTCTACTCGGACGCGGCGATCCAGAAGCTGAAGAGCAAGGGCGTACCGGCGAGCAAGCTACTGCTCGGCATCGGCTTCTACGGCCGCGGCTGGACCGGTGTCACGCAGAGCGCGCCGGGTGGCAGTGCGACCGGCGCGGCGCCGGGCACATACGAGCAGGGCATCGAGGACTACAAAGTACTCAAGAGCAGTTGTCCGTCGACCGGTACGGTCGCCGGCACCGCCTACGCGTACTGCGGCAGTCAGTGGTGGAGCTACGACACGCCGAGCACCATCGGCGGCAAAATGAGTTACGCCAAGAGCCAGGGGCTCGCCGGCGCGTTCTTCTGGGAGCTATCCGGCGACACCGCGGGCGGCGAGCTGATCACCGCCATGAAGAACGGTCTCGGATAGATAACTGCGATAGTCGCTGGTGGCCCCCAAGGCTCGGGGGCCACCAGCCTTCGTTGGGCTGTGAGTATGGGCTGAGCCCGCACCGTCACTGGCGTTATCCGAGCGGACCGAGCCTGACGTCTCCACTCCCGACGTCAGGCGGCGGCAATGGGCAGCGCGATGGCCAGCAAGGCAGCCACGGTGCCGGACGCTCCGGGTCTCACCCGCCGCCGAGTGCGGCGCGGACGATCGCGCCGGCCAGCGAAACCCCGGGTGAGGGCCGGAACGGCATCGCCGCTCCGGCCCTCGACGAGCCATGCCTACCGGACGGTCAGCGGGACCTCGACCTTGTCGATGTCGGGCGAGTAGACCGGTGTGCTGCTGTCGATCTCGATCGTGTTGGTGCCGGCGTGCAACAGCATCGGTACGGTCAGCGTGGCAGGGATGTCCCAGCCACCGGAGGGTGGGAACGCCAAGGTCACCGCGTTCTGGCCGTTGGCCGACACGGTCGCCGAGCGCGGGTCGCCCGTGGTGTAGCGGATGTTCACCTGGTAGGTGCCTGCCTTCGGCACGGTGACGCCGTTGATGCGCAGCGCGCCGCCGTTGTAGAGGTTGCCGACCTTCGCGCCGCCGGAGCAGTCGGCGCAGCTGGCGACCGCGGCCCCGCCCACAATGGTGTTCGTGCTGGCCTCGGCC
>JAOPWA010000174.1 GCA_025965915.1 Dactylosporangium sp.
CCCGAACGCCAGGGAGGGGACGTTCTCGGCCTCGCACTACGCCACCGGAAACAGCGTGTTCTCGGCGTTCGCGGGCATAGGCGTCCGGCTCACTCCGAGCCTGGAGTGGTGCCACCTCAGCGTGCGGCCTTTCGTGCAGTGGAGTGGATCCGACATCCTCAACCACCACAACGCCATGCCCGAACTGGGTGAGCAGCGGCGCGGCCGGGCCAGCGGCGCGATAGGCATCCTCATTCAGAGTTGGGATCTTGCGGGTGGCAGCTTCCACGAGGACGCCGACCACTTCATCGACATGTGGGACCGTATCGAGGTCAACCCGAGCGGGGGGCGCGACTACGACGGCAGCGCGGACACAGACAGCCTCGCCGTCCAGATTCTCGCTTCCGGGAATCGTCGGTACGCCATCTGGGTGTACTGCTGGGCCTACGTCGAGTCCCAGACGGGGTTTGCCGTGGCCACCAGGTCAAGTGCCATGATCAGGTGCCACATGCCCTATCTCTTCGTCGAGGAGATCAAGATCTAGGTCCGCCGGCGGTCAAGGTCGATCGGGAGTCCTCGCAGCGTGGGTCAGGGCGTCGACGATGGCCGGTAGTCGGCGGCTTGCCGCTTTCCGGTTATCTGGCCAGCAGTGAGCGCAGCGCCTTCACAACCTCGGCGGGATCCTCCTCGGCCATGAAGTGGCCGCAGGTGACGGTGCTGTGCTCCAGGTCCGGGGCCCACGCCCGCCACACCCCGGCCGCGTCGTACCCGAGGGCCGCTCCCCAGTCCTGCTGCAGGACGGTCACGGGCATGCGGAGGTGGTTTCCGGCCGCGCGGTCGGCCTTGTCGTGCTCGACGTCGATGCCGGCCGATGCCCGGTAGTCGGCGACGACGGAGGTGACGGCTTCGCGGGACGCCTTCAGGTACGCGGCCCGTACGTCGGCGGGGATGGCTTCCGGGTTGCGGGTCCAGATGTCGAGGAAGTGGCCGAAGAAGATGTCCGGGCTGGCGCTGATCAGCTGCTCGGGCAGTCCGGGCGGCTGGGCCATCAGGTAGAGGTGGAAGCCGACGGCGGCGGTGGTGCCGCGCATGACGTCCCACATGTCCAGGGTGGGCAGCACGTCGAGCGTGGCGAGGTGGGTGACCGCCTGCGGGTGGTCGAGGCCGGCGCGGACGGCGACGAGGGCGCCGCGGTCGTGCCCGGCAAGGGCGAAGCGCTCGTAACCCAGGGCCCGGGCGAGCGCGACGATGTCGGCGGCCGTGGTGCGCTTGGAGTACACCGTGCCGTCGGTGTCGGCGGGCTTGTCGCTGTCGCCGTAGCCACGCAGGTCCGGGCAGATGACGGTGTGGTCGGCGGCGAGGTCGGCGGCGACGTGCCGCCACATGAGGTGCGTCTGCGGGAAGCCGTGCAGCAGCACGATCGGGCTGCCGGAGCCGCCGACGGCCGTGTTGAGAGCTACGCCGTCGGCGACGGTGACGCGGCGGTAGCCGAATCCACTGATCCTGGGGTCCACGGGGAACCTTTCTGCTGTGACGGATGTCCGATGACCGGGTTGAAGAGGCGGCAGCGCCCCCTGGCCGGTCGGTACGGCACCGAGCCTGCCCGGAGGCGATCAGCAGGGGATCAGCAACGAGTGAGTGCCCGGCGTGCGGGATGCCGCCTCGGCGAGTACTCGCGACCTGCTGACGAGTGCCTGGTTACATTGGGTGCCATGACCAGGCAGGCGACGGCACCGACGGTGGCCTTCGGCGTGCTGGGCCCGGTGGAGGCGGTGAACGACCTCGGCCGGATCCCGCTGAAGGGTCCTCGCCAGCGCGCGGTGCTGGCCCGCCTGCTGATCGCCCGGGGCAGGGTCGTTCCGGTCGACCGACTCGTCGATGACCTGTGGGAGGCGCCTCCGGACGGCGCCGTGGCGGCGATCCGCACGTTCGTCTCCGATCTGCGCCGGGCACTGGAGCCCGACCGGCCGCCCCGACAGCCGGCCCGGTTGCTGGTGACCGCGCCGCCCGGCTACGCGCTGCGCGCGGCGCCGGACGCGGTGGACGCCTGGCGGTTCGAGGCGGCGGTCGGCGAGTCGGGCCAGTTGCTGACGACGGGACAGGCCGCACAGGCCCTGGCGTGTCTAGACGACGCGCTGGCTCTGTGGCGTGGACCGGCGTACGCCGAGTGTGCCGGGGAAGGCTGGGTACGCGCGGAGATCAACCGGCTGGATGAGCTGCGGATGCTGGCCGTGGAGCGTCGGGCCGAGGCGCTGCTGGCGATGGGTCGGGCCGCCGAGGCAGCCTTCGACCTACAGGCCCATGCCAGCGGCCATCCGCTGCGTGAGGACGCCTGGCAGTTGTTGGCCACGGCGCTGTACCGGTCGGGCCGCCAGGGCGAGGCGCTGGCCGCGCTGCGCCGCGCCCGCGAAACCCTGGTGGCGGAACTCGGCGTGGACCCGGGCCCCCGCCTGCGACAACTGGAGGCCGACATCCTCGCCCAGGCGCCGCACCTCAGCCTGGCACAGACGCACACATCTGCGCAGGCCGGCGCCCCTGGAGGCACGGATGTGCCGGCGCTTGCCGGTGCGGCGGCACATCCGGACGAGTTGGCACAGCGGGACGAGTTGGCACAGCGGGACGAGGTGGCACAGCGGGACGAACAGCGCCCGTTCGTCGGCCGCGGCGAGGAGCAGGCCCGCCTGCAGCAGGCGGCCGACAGCGTCGCCCGGCACGGCAGACCCGCGCTCGCCTTGGTCTCCGGGGATGCGGGTGCGGGCAAGACGGCGCTGGCCGAGGCGCTCACGCAGCGGCTGGCAGCCGGCGGCTGGACGACGGCATGGGGCCGCAGCCCCGAGTACGAGGGCGCACCGGTCGCCTGGCCGTGGACCCAGATCACCGATGCGCTGGCCGCGTCGGCTTCCGGGTCTGCCCTGCCGCGCTCGGTCCCCGTCCGGTCGCAGACCGAGACCGCCGGGCCGCACTCCGGCGACGTGGGGGCAGCCTCATCCGACGCCCACGACGCTGGGGTCGCCGAAGATCCCGCCGTGGCCCGGTTCCGCCTGCACCGCGCCGCCGCATCGCTGGTTACGTCCGTGGCAGGCCACGGGCCGGTGCTGCTGGTCATCGATGACCTGCACCGGGCGGACGAGGGCACCCTGGACCTGCTGACCGCGCTGCTCGCGGAGCCGGAGCCGGTCACCGGACCCGTGCTGATCGTCGGTACGTTCCGCGCGACGGAGATCACCCCGGAGCTGACTGCGGCGCTGGCCCGGTTCGCCCGGACCGAGCCCGTTCGGGTCTATCTAGGCGGGCTGTCCGAGAGGGCAACCGGTGAACTCGCCCGTGCCGTCGCCCGGCAGGATCTGGACGCATCCACCGTGCAGCTGATCCACCGTCGCAGTGGCGGCAACCCGTTCTTCATTCGGGAGCTGGCGTGGCTGCTCGCAGCCGAGGGCAGTGCGGCACTGGAGACGGTCCCGGCGGGCGTGCGGGACGTCATCCGCCACCGCCTGACGCAGCTTCCGGACGCGGTGCAGGCTGTGCTGCGGCAGGCGGCGGTGATCGGCCGGGACATTGACCCGGACGTGCTGGCCGCGCTGGTGGGCGACGACGCATCGATGCTCGACGCGCTGGACTGGGCCGTGCCGGCCGGCTTCCTGACTGAGCAGGGCGGAGACGGGCGATTGCGGTTCACGCACATCCTGGTGCGCGACACGCTGTACCGCGACCTGTCCGCACTGCGCCGGGCCCGCTGGCACGCCGCCATCGGCGAAGCGGTCGAACGGCTGCACCCGTACGACGTCACCGCCCTCGCCCACCACTTCACCCGCGCCGCAAGCCGCGCCACCGCGCCCCGTGCCGCCAACTACGCAGGTGCGGCGGCCGAGCGGGCCGAACGCCGCTTCAATCCGCACGAGGCGGCCCGCCTGTGGCGCCAGGCGGTCGCCGCCCACGACCAAGCAGGCGGCAGCGACAGACGCGGGCGTCTGGAGGCGGTCATGGGACTAGGGCGCGCGCTCGCCGTGACCGGCCACCTGGACGAAGCCCGCCGGCACCGGGCCGAGGCGATCACCACAGCCGAGAAGCTCGATGACCCCGGCCTGACCGCGAACGTGCTCGCGGCCTTCGACGTACCGGCCATCTGGACCCGCAACGACGACGAGCAGCTTTCCGGCCAGATCGTCCAGGCCGCCGAACGCACCTTGGCCGCACTTGGAGAAGACGAGGCGGAACAGCGCAGCCGTCTGCTGAGCACTCTCGCCCTGGAACTGCGCGGCACCACTACGGACCGCGGTTACCGGGCAGCATGCGAAGCGGAAGCCATCGCCCGAAAGACAGGGAACCCGGGCCTGCTGGCCTTCGCCCTCAACGCCCGCTTCATGCACACCTTCCAGCGCACCGGGCTGGCCGAAGCGCGTGCCCGCATCGGCGCCGAGCTGGTTGGCCTGGCCTCCCGGCACAACCTGGTGACCTTCGAGGTCCTGGGCCACCTCATCCTCATCCAAGCCCACTGCGCGCTCGCCGACCTCACCGCCGCCGACATCCACGCAGGCGCCGCCGACCGCCTCGCCGAACGGTACGACCTGCCGCTGGTGGGCGTGTTCACCCAGTGGTACGCCGCCCTGCGCCTGGCCGTCGGTGGACACCCGGCTGAAGCGGAAGCCGCGTACCGCGCCGCACACGCTCGCCTCCCCAGCAGCGGAATGCCAGGCATGGAGCAGGGCCTGCTTCCCCTCGCCCTGCTGTCCCTACGCCTGCAGCAACACAGGCGTACGGAACAAGGGCACACGGGGACGAACCAGCCGGGACTTCGGCACGAGCATCGGGACTCCGACGAGTGCGAGAGCGCGAACTGGGGCCCCTACGAGCCCTGGACCCGCCCTCTGATCCTGCTGTCCACCGGCTGCCGCGACGAAGCCGCCACCGCGCTGCGCACCCTCCCGGACTCACCCCACGACCTACTCCGCGAAGCCCGCCTCTGCCTCACCGCCCGCGCGGCGCTTGCCCTCGGCGACCGCACCACGATGCAGCACGCCTACACCCAACTCTTACCCGCCGCCGACGAGCTGGCCGGAGCAGGAAGCGGCGTACTCACACTCGGTCCGGTGGCCCACCACCTCGGTGACCTCGCCACCGCCCTGGGCCGCCACG
>JAOPWA010000184.1 GCA_025965915.1 Dactylosporangium sp.
GGTGCTGCCGATGAGGGAGCCTCCGGTCACCCACCACTCGAAGCTCACCGACAGCGCCGACGTGTCGGCGTCGGAGACGTTGGCGCGCAACTGCGGCGTGGTCGACGTGGCGTACGGTCGGCCACTCCCGCTCAGGCAGCCGCCGTTCGTCGGCGCGGCCTGCTGGTTGGACACGATCGGGGCCGCGTCGTAGTTGATGGTCACGTACGGGATCTGGGAACTGGCCGCCGCCTGCAGCGACCGGAACTGCTTCCAGCTCGTCGCGACGTTGACCTCGTCGGTTGCCTTCAGCCCCATGTACGCGGTGCCGGTCCCCGAGTCTGCCGCCCGCTGGAAGAACTGCCGCACGTCCATGCCGACCCAGTTGTCGTTGCACGTGGTGTTGAAGCCCCAGGTCTCGGCGGAGATGCCGTCCTGGTTGAGGAAGGCGGGCTGGGTGCCCCAGAAGATCGGGTTGCTGTACGCCCCGACGGTCCACGCCTCCCAGTTCGCGCGGGTGCAGCTTCCCGAGTACCAGTTCCACAGGTGCAGGGTGGCGCTGTTGATGTGCCCGGCGGCGAACTGCCCGGTCGGCCACTGCAGGAACGCGCGCGCCACACCGGTGGTGGCCTTACCCATCTGCAGGTCGTTCGCGCCCGACCGGTCTACCGAGTCGTTCTGCTTGACATACGTGTCCGAGCTCGGGTCGACGTCGACCACCGGGTCGAGCGTGACCGGCCACTTGCGCTGCGGGTCCGCCAGCCAGGCCGGGTCGGCTGAGATCTCCAGTTCGACCTCACCGGTGCCCTCGGCCGCGTCAGCGGTCGCCGCCGCGGCCACACCAGCCCCCGGCACGCTCGCCGTCGCGGGCTTCTTCGCACCCGCCCGCGAGCGCGACGTCACCGACAACGGCTTCTCCTGGCGCGGACCAGCGGTTCCGTCGCTGCTGGCGTCCCACGCCGTCGGCGTCGGAATGCGGCCTACCGACCGGCCCGACGCGTCCTTGATCGCGAACGCGCCCGGCGCGTCGTTGGCGAAGCGCAGCTTCTTGCTCTTCATCGGCAGCCGCAGGGTGGCGACCCGAGCCGCCGCCGAAGCGTCCTTGACCACCACGAACTGCTCGAAGCCGGTGCGCGTCGCTTCGACCACCAGGTCCACGCCGGGCAGCGCCTCGGGATACGTGGCCCGGTTGCCGGCCAGGGCCGGCTCGGGCAGCGCGCCGTCCCACTGCATCGAGAGCGTGTCGTCGTCGAGTGCGACCGAGGCCAGGCTATGTGCGCCCACGCCAACCGCGCCCGACAGGCGCAGGCCCTTGGGGTGCGCGGCGGCGACTACCGATCCGTCGGGGGCCTTCTTCAGGGTCAGGTCGATCGGCACCCACCGGTCACCCTGACGCATCCGGACCGGGCCCGAGTACACGTCAACGGACAACGACCCGTTCGGGTTTGCCCACAGCTGGGTCGTCTCCGTGTTCTCGTTCGTGACCTCGACGCGCTTGTTACAAAGTCGCGCGGTGACCTGCGCCGATACCCTGTCGGCACGTTGGTCGGGGCAGGCCGGCTTGGCTGTGGGCTTCGGCTTCGCGACAGCCCGCTCGGGCAGTGCCGCCACATCCGAGAGCGTCGCCGCAAGGGTCAGCGCGACGAACGCCGCCACGCCCCGTACGACCCTTTTCCGACGTCCCTTCAGTGCGTCAACGAATACGCGTGAGCGCACACCAACAGACACGGAGCCTCCCCAGGCCGCGAATGCACCAAGCCGACCACTCCCTGCCCGATCGGCCGGCGGCTGAACTATAGAAATATTTAAATGGAATGCACAAGTGGAAATCCGTGTCGGGTGTGCGCCATACGAACACCGCGCACGTCCGTCGAGACACTATGGACGGTCAACGCAGACGCAGTGACGACGGCGCAGCCAACTGCTATCGATCCAATGTGGACGATAATATTGGCTCGCCGACCGGGGAAAAGTGGGTCGGCCGGTTGGAGCGGGCCTACGGCTGGTCCCGCTGCCCGACTCGGCCGGCTCAGCTCATGGCAGGGCGATGAGCCGGAATTGCGACTTCAGCCAGGGCAGCAACGATCGGTACGTGGCCACCGTGTGCGGCTTCAGGTTCTCGTGCGAGAGGATGATCGACCCGGGCCGGGTGTCACGCTGCACGATCGCCGTCATATGGTTGGCCATGGCCGGCCCCACGCCGTACTTGCTGGTCGTGTAGCACTCGTCGTCGACGTCCCAGTAGATCGGCTTCAGGTTCAGCCTGGCCGCGAACTCGATCAGGCGGGGCGTGAAGTTGCCGTACGGGGCCCGGAAGTAGTCGATCCGAGCGCCGGGCACCGCTGTGCGGATGGCGTCATTGGTGGACTGCAGGTCCCATGAGAGGTAACTGTCCTCGCGCTCGGACAGGTTCTGCAGGTGCTGCCACGAGTGATTGCACAACGTGTGCCCCTCCGCCGCGATCCGCCTGACCACCTCGGGATGATCCCTGGCCCGCGAACCGACCACGCAGAACGTCGCCTTCACCCCCTGCTCCTTGAGCAGATCGAGCAGGTCCATCGTGTTCTTCGGATCCGGCCCGTCATCGAACGTCAACGCCACCGCGTCCGAGCCGGTGTCTTTGATCGAACCGGCTGGTCCGGGACCGGTGACGGGGCCACGCGGGCGGCCCGGGGCGGCCGCGGGCGGCTTGGTCGAACTGAGCGCCTTCGCGGTCGGGGTCGGGGGCTTCCCCTTGGCCGACTGCGACGGACTGGCCGCCGCTGCCGACACTGAAGGCACAGCCGAAGCTTCGATGGGACTCCCCTGGGCACTGGCCGACGTCACCGGGTTTGCGCTGGCGGCTTTCGGCCGAGCGTTCTTGGCACATCCGGACAGAGCTAGGACGGACGCGACGACGACAGCGAGTAGCGGGGCGGCACGACGCACGACGAGACACTCCCGGATGGGGGGCGGAGAACGCCCCAAGATATCGAAAACTATCCCCGTGTGCTGCCCCGTAAGTCACTGCCTCCGCAACAACAACGCCAGCAATCCCACCAGCGCGGCGACCAGCAGCACTCCCGCCACCGCCGCGACCAGGTACGCGTGGACGCCGACCGCCCGTACCCCCAGGACCGCGGCTACCGCGAACCCGGCGGTCAGGGCCAACACCACGACGGTACGGGTCAGCCACTGCACCAGTACGGCCGGCGCGACGACCGTGTCGTAGGGCAGCACCGCCGCGAGGGCCGTCGTCGTGTGCACCAGGTACAACAGGCAGGCCAGCGCCACCAGTCGGGACAGGGTGACCGGCTCGGCGTACGACGTCGTCGAGGCGATCCAGCCGAGGACCGCGAGGAGCAGGACCATCGTGGTGAGCCGGGTGCGCGGTGCCAGCGCAGGGGCTGCCCCGCAGATCACCAGCCCCGCCGCGGCGCCCGGTATGGCGAGGATCTCGGCGGGGAAGGCGACGAGCAGGGCGCTCGCCGCGAACGCGAACGCTCCCCCGCGTACCAATAATGTGCCCGGAGTGATCCGGGTGGACCGCTCCCGCAGCGAGTCCAGCCGCTCGCGGACGCCGCGCGCCGCCGCACTGCGCTCGCTCATCGCGCCGCCTCGCTTCGCTCAGCGCCGCGCTGAGGCTCCAACGCGCTGAGCATTTGGATTCGCTCACTGCGCTCGCTCATCGCCGCCCCACCTTCGGGGCGGTCGCCATCCGCGTGACGTCCCGGAGCACCTGGTCGAGGCTGCCGGCGCCGGCCCAGCCGACCACGGGAACACCGTGTTCGCGCAGCAGGCCGATCACGTTCTCCCGGCTCATCCGCCACAGCCGATGGGCCAGCGGCCCCCAGTTGCCGTCGATCGACGGGTTCAGGTCGGACGGCAGCGTGTCGACCGCGACGACGAAGCGCCCCGACCGGGCCAACCCCGCGACCATCGCGGCGGAGCGCTGGTCCAGCAGCGGCGTCAGCACGATGACGAGCGCGTTGGAGCTGAGCAGGTGGGCGCCGAACGCACCGGCGGACGGCTCGTACGCGCCGCCGGACGGGCGGGCGTCGAGCAGCCATTCGAGCACGGTCAGGTACTGGCGACGTCCGGTGGCCGGGCGCAGCCGGCGGGCCCGGAACCCGTACTCCAGCATCGCCACCCGGTCGCCCCGGTGCAGGTAATGCTCGGCGATGCCGGCAGCCGCCCGGACCGTCGTGTCCATCACCGACGCCGCTCCCCCGGTGCCGCCCGACTCCCCCGCCTCGTGCAGCAGGTCCAGCAGCAGCACTACCTCCGCGTCACGGTCGGACAGCGTCGACACGACGTGTACCCGCCGCGTGCGCAACGTGACCCGCCAGTCGATACGGCGCAACCGGTCGCCGGGCGCGAACTCGCGGACCCCCGCCAGCTCACCGCCCTCGCCGGTCAGCCGGGAGTGGTGCTGCCCGACCAGGCCGGCGGCGCGCGGCATCGCCTCGTCCGCCCGGAACGGATCGGTCGCCGGGTATGCCTTGAGCGGTAGCGGTTCGCAGTCCACGCGCAGTGACACGAGCAACCCGTCACAGGCGACCCCGTACACCGACAGCGGGCCGAGGGCGTGCCGGCCCCAGCGCATTGCCGTGCCCGAAAGGTCCACCTCGGCGAGGCTGCCGGCCGCTGCCGGTGCGGCGTACGGGTGGTCGCCGTGGCGTACCCGCACCCAGCGGGGCAGCCACAGTCGCAGCAAGACCAGGTCGAGCGCGACCGGGTCGGGGTTGGCCACGCTCACCCCTACCGTGAAGTCGTCGCCCTCGACGATGCGCGCATCCATCGTGGACAGCTCCGGGGCCGGCAGCGACGACGGCCGCCGGCGTAGGGAGAGCGCGGTGCCGAGGGCGAACGGCGCGGCCAGGACGACGAGGTCGGACCGGCCGGTGAGCGCGGCGAGGAACACCAGCAGCCCGGTGACCAGGATGGCCCGGCCGAACGCGCGCGTCGGTACCCAGCCGTCTGCCGGTTCCTCCCCGGGTCTGAAACCCACCGGTCAGCCTCTCGGCGAGGTGTACCGGTAGGAGTCGGCCGCGCCGGGCGCGGCACCGGCGTAGGTCGGTACGGCCCCGCTGGCCGGCGCGGGTGTGGCGGCCACGATCTCGGCCACGATCGTCGCCGGGTCGATGCGCCGCAGCCACATCTCCGGCCGCAGCGTCATCCGATGCGCGAGCGCCGGGATCGCCACGTACTTGACGTCCTCGGGGATCACATAGTCGCGGCCGGCGAGAGCGGCCCGGGCCCGGGACAGCAGCAGCAGCGCGAGCGAGCCACGCGGTGACGCACCGACGAGGACCTGCGGGTGCGTACGCGTCGCGGCGGCCAGGTCGACGACGTACCGGCCGATCGAGTCCTCCACCGCCACATCCTCCAGCGCGGCCTGCATCGCCAGCAGCGTCCGAGCGTCCACGACGGGAGCCAGGACGGCCTCCTCGCGCCGGCGGTCCATGCGCCGGCGCAGCACGTCCCACTCCTCGTCGCGATCGGGGTACCCGAACGACACCCGCAGCAGAAACCGGTCGAGCTGCGCCTCCGGCAACGGGTAGGTGCCCTCGTACTCGATGGGGTTGGCCGTGGCCAGCACGTGGAACGGCGCTTCGAGCCGGTAGGTCGTGCCCTCCACGGAGACCTGCTTCTCCTGCATCGCCTCCAACAACGCAGCCTGCGTCTTCGGCGGGGTCCGGTTGATCTCGTCGGCGAGCACCATGTTGGTGAAGACCGGACCGGGGCGGAAGGAGAAGTCCCCGGCGCGCTGGTCGTACAGGAACGAACCGGTGACGTCGGCGGGCAGCAGGTCGGGCGTGAACTGCAGCCGCCGGAACTCGATGCCGAGCACCTGCGCGAACGACCGGGCGGCGAGGGTCTTGCCGAGGCCCGGCAGGTCTTCCAGCAGTACGTGTCCGCCGGCGAGGATGCCGGCGAGCACCATTTCCAGCGACTCCCGCTTGCCGACCACAACCGCGCCGACCGCGTCGAGCACGGCCCGGCCCAGCCGGCCCACCTCCTGCGGCGGCAATGCTCGGGCGTTCACTGGGCCTCCTCGTCGGCCTGACTCACAATTTCTCCATGTCGTCCACTACGGCCGCCAGCTCCCGAGGGTTCGGGGTGCTCGCGAGCGGCGAGAACAGAAACATCCATAGTCGCTCACCCATCAGTTCCCGCGCGCGCCGCGGGTCGTCCGCGCGGCTCACCCCGTGCCGCTGGCGCAAACGCTCGTCGGCGATGTCGGCCAGCCGCGGCCGCACGACCGACATGAACCGCTGGGGGTCGCGCTCGCTCCACGACAACCGGCTGTCCCAGCGGCTCAGCGCGAGCTGAATGCCATCGGCCACCTGCGTCGGGTCGATGCGGGCGGTGACCGGCTCCAGGTGCTCCGCGCCGATCGTCAGCCTCGGCGCCTCGACCACCCTGAGCGCCCGCCGCATGGCGAGCAGGGCGAAGAACACCGAGAAGAGCAGAATGTACGGAATCTTGAGGCCCATCGGAAGCAGCACCACGTATACCGCGCCGGCCCCGATCGCCGCGACCAGCGCCATCCAGAACAGGCCGGAGCGGAACGTCGCGGTCGGTTCCGGCGGCGCGGGCCGTGCCTGGGTATCCCCGTCGGCCGGGTCGCCCAGCAGGTCGTCGATGCTGACATCGCGTTCGCGCGCCATCAGCCCACCCCCTCGCGAACGGTCAACTCGGCGCGCAGGTGACCGAGCGATCGCACCGCCGCGGCGCGCATCCGCTCGTCGACCACGTGCGTGGCGTAGCGCGCCTCCCGGTAGACGGCGGCGAACTCGTCGAGGACCGGTCGGCTGACCTGGTGCGCGACGAGGAGTCGGGTAACCAGGTCGGTCGAGGTGTCACCCGGATGCCGGGGCGTACCGGCTGCCGCCGCCGCCTCCTCCAACCGCACCCAGCAGGCGATCACCGCACGGCGCGGGTCGGTGTCACGGTCCCCTAGGCGGTCCAGTCCCGCGTCCAGGGCAGCCACCACTTCTTCGGTACGGGCGGGAGCCGGGCTGTCCGGCTGGGAAACGAGCGGGGCGGAACGCACCCGGAACCGATCGCGGACCATGTACCAGATCAGCATCCCGGCGACGACGGCCACGAACACCAGGCAGAGCCCCGTTACGACGGTGCCGATCCAGGTCGGTAGCTGGTAGGCGGGAACGCTGGAATCCGCTGCCCGAGTCGCGACGGCGGTGGGGATAGCCTCCGGGGTTCCCGCCGGCTGCGGCGAACGCTCGACCGGCAGCGGGACCCGCGTCACGTCGGGCGACGACAGGGCCGCCGTCAGCACGCCACCGACCAGCAGTGCGGCGACGGCGAGCAGCGGCATCCATCGGCCGAGCGGGCGGCGATCCATCGGGCCCCTGAGTGGCTAGAGCCCGGCGAGATCCTTCGCGCGGGCGAACACGTCGTCCAGCATCGCGGGCGTGAGTCGGCCCGTAAAGGTGTTCTGCTGGCTGACGTGGTAACAACCGAGAAGCGCGGGCACGCCCGCGGGTCCACGCCAGAGCGTACCGTGACCGAAAGCCGGGCGCGGCGTGGGCGGCTTCAATCCGTACACGGAATTCAGCGCCGGCCAGAAGGCGGCCCAGGCGAAGCCGCCCAGTGCGACGACGACGCGCATCGTCGGGCGGATCAGCTCCATCTCGCGGTGCAGCCACGGCGCGCAGGTGTCGCGCTCCCCCGGCGTCGGCTTGTTGTCGGGCGGCGCGCAGCGTACCGCTGCGAACACGCGCGTATGTGACAGCGCCAGACCGTCGTCGCGACTGACGCTCGTCGCCTGGTTGGCGAGGCCCGCCCGGTGCAGCGCCGCGAACAGCACGTCGCCGGAACGGTCACCGGTGAAGATGCGGCCGGTACGGTTGCCGCCGTGCGCGGCCGGGGCCAGGCCGAGTATGCCGATCGCCGCGTCAGCGGGCCCGAACCCGGGCACCGGCCGACCCCAGTAGTCCTGGTCGCGGAAGGCTGCGCGCTTGGTGGCGGCGACCTCCTCGCGCCAGGCCACCAGGCGCGGACATGCCCGGCAATCGGAGATCGCCGCGTCCAGCCGGCCCAGGTCGGTAATGGCCGGGGCGAGCCGGACCGGGGCGAGCCGCGCCGGGCCGGCCGGCGGGGTAGGTCTGCCCGACCCCGCCGCCGTCATGAGCTCAGCCAAGCCGGGTGCGGAGGAACTCGATCGTACGGGCCCACCCGAGTGCCGCGGCCTCCCGGTCGTAGACCTCGGGCCGGTCGTCATTGAAGAACGCGTGGTGGGTGCCCGGGTAGTCGTAGACGATGACCTCGCCGCCCGCCGCCTCGATCGCCTGCTTGGCCTGCTGGATGCCGGGCGCCGCCGAGGTGCCGTCCTCCTCGGAGCAGTGGATCATCGCGATCTTACCGGCGTAGTTGTCCCACTTCGGACTCATCCGCTCCCACGGCAGCGCGGGATAGAAGCCGACCGTCGCGACCACATGCTCGGACAGCGTGGCCGACCAGAGCGCCAGGCTGCCGCCCATACAGAAACCGACGCAGCCGATCCGGCCGGTCACGTCCGGACGGGAGGCCAGGTATGCGGCGGCACCAGCGATGTCCTTGGCTGTCTGGTCCATCGCCAGGCCCATCGCCAGCTTGCCGGCCTCGTCGGGCTCGGTCGTGTGCTCGCCGTGGTACATGTCGGGCGCCAGGGCGACGAAGCCGGCCTCGGCGAACCGGTCGGCGAGCTCCTTGATGTGCGGCACAAGGCCCCACCACTCCTGGATGACGATCACCGCCGGCCCACTGCCACTTGAGGGCACGGCAAGGTAGCCCTCGCTCGTCCCACCATTGCTGGAGTAGCTGACCATTTCGCCCACCGGGTCGGCCTCCTGTCAGTCAGTCTCCGTTGGCTGTAGAGCCAGGGGGTTGTGCACGGTAGCCAACCACGGCGGGCGCGCGAGCGAAAGCTGTCAGCGACGTGGGGTACACCCTAATTTCATTGTTCGGATGTATCAGCTGGCCGCCACGGACCCCAGACACAGCACGAAACCGTCCGTGCCGTTGCGGGTCTCCCAGTAGGACGCTTCGGCGTTCGGCCAGGCCTCGCAGGCCTTCTGCTTGGACTCCTGTTGGGTCTTGTGCTCAACCACGCCGATCACGGTCCACTTGACGGCGGAGTCGTCACACGGGACCCGTTTGAGATCACTATCACTGTTGCCGGAGAAACAGTCGCCCGGTCTGGCCCGCAACGACTGTCCACTGCCGCCATTTCCCATGGCGATGTCCAGACCCGCCAGTACGACGGCGACCAGCATGACGGCCAGGACACCCCACCCGACCGCGAGAAGCACACGGCGCCGGCGCGTACGTGGCTCCTGGACCTGAGCGGCGTCGGATTCGACGGTGGTCGGCTGCGGCTCCGGCAGCTGCGGCTCCGGCTGCGGCTGCGGCGGCGGCGGCTCCGGCGGCTCCGGCGGCTCCGGCAGGGTCACCTCATCGGCCACGGCGGATCCTCCAAACAAATGCGGGTCGACCGCAGCGCACCGTATCCGTTGTCCGCCGGCCCACGCCATCCGGTCCATGGTGGACGGGCACCCGCGACCGATGATCCGCACAAGATGTCACTATTTGCTGCTATCTCGCGGTGGGAGACAGCAAGAAGTGACACTTTGCGCGGATCTTGAAGGGAGCGGCGCGGCCATGAAGGGAGCGGCGGGGGTCA
>JAOPWA010000234.1 GCA_025965915.1 Dactylosporangium sp.
GAGCCCACGACGGAAGGCCAGGAAGCGCTCGTAGAGCCGCTCCGGCTTCAGTCGCTCCGCGACCGTGGTGATCGGCCAGCCCGTCGCGGCGACCCACGCCCCGGCGAGGTCCCAGTTGCCGGCGTGCGGCAGCGCCACGACGGCCCCGCGGCCGCTGGCGATGTCGGCGGCCAGGAGCTCCTCGCCGTCGAGGCGGAACGTACGCAGGATTTCGTCGCGGCTGAGCGCCGGGAGCCGGAACGCCTCCAGCCAGTACCGCGCGTACGACCGCAGCCCGGCCCGGAGGAGATCGTCGAGATCGGCGTCGGATACGCCCGGACCGACAACCTGGCGCAGGTTGGTCGCCAGTTGCTGCACGGAACGACCCTGCCGGCGCGCCGCGAGGTCGGCACCGCCTGCGAACAATGGCCAGGTCGCCCGGCGCGGCAACGTGCGGACGATCCGCCACCCCGCGGCGTACCCCGTTTCGACGAGGCTGAGCCGACCGGTCCGCTCGCTCACGACGACAACGCCCGGGCCTGGCGGTAGACGTGCGCCATGCGCTGCCAGACCGTGATCACTGACAGCACTGCGAGCAGCCACAGGGCGACATCCAACGCGTGTGGGATGTGCAGGCCCCACGCGAGCCCGCCCAGCCCGATGATGAGGAGGCGCTCCGTCCGCTCGGCGATGCCGACGTTGGCGTCAAGGCCCAGACCCTCGGCGCGGGCCTTTACGTAGGACACGACCTGCCCGGCGATCAGGCAGATCAGCGCCGCGGCGAGGGTGGCGTGCTGATCGGTGACGGCCAGCCAGTACGCCAGCGCGCCGAAGATCGCGCCATCGGCGATCCGGTCCATGGTCGAGTCCAGCAGGGCACCGAAGCGGCTGGTGGTGCCGCGGGCACGGGCCATCGCGCCGTCGAGCATGTCGGTCAGCGCGCACGCCGTGATCACGACGGCGGCGATCACGAGGTGACCGCGGGTGGCCAACCCCACAGCAGCGATCACGACACCGACGGTGCCGAGTACGGTCACCGCGTCCGGTGAGACGCCGGCACGCAACAGCGCCCGGGCTACCGGGTCGACGGCGCGGAGGAGGCCCGCTTTGGTCACGACACTGAAGATCTTCGCCATGGCGCTCTCACCCTATCGGCGCCCCGCCAGCTCGGCATACCGCCCACCCCGTGGAGTGTCCGCCGGGGTTGTGCCGGCGTTGTTTCAGGTGTGGGATCAAATAAAGAGAGCCTCAACGTGAGCTGAATCACAAGTTAATTAACAGTTGTCGCCCTGACGGGAGGCGTGCGATGGCACAGAAGAGCCAAGAGAAAGGGGTCACCGGCCCGGCGCCGGTGGTGGAAGAGCCCGGGAGGGTTCGCAACGTGGTGCTCGTCGGGCACTCCGGCGCGGGCAAGACGAGCCTGGTCGAGGCGCTGTTGGCCGCGACCGGGACGATCAGCCGCGCGGGGTCGGTCACCGAGGGCACCACGGTGTGCGACCACGATCCCGCGGCCGTCAAGCAACAGCGGTCCGTCGCGCTCGCCTGCGCCCCGCTCCTGCACGACGGCGTGAAGGTGAATCTGCTCGACACGCCCGGGTACGCCGACTTCGTGGGTGAACTGCGGGCGGGCCTGCGGGCCGCCGACGCGGCGCTGTTCGTGGTGTCCGCCGCCGACGGCATGGACGCGGCGACGGGCGCCCTGTGGGAGGAGTGCGCGGCGGTCGGGATGCCGCGTGCGGTCGCGGTGACGCGCCTGGACCACCAGCGCGCCGACTTCGACGAGACGGTCGCCATCTGCCAGCGGGTCTTCGGCGACAACCTGATGCCGCTCTACCTGCCCATGTTCGGCGACGACGAGCAGGGCGTGGCGGGCTTGATCGGCCTGATCACCCAGCGCGTGTTCGACTACTCCGAGGGCTACCCGCCGGCGGTGCGCGACCCCGATCCCGAGCACCTGCCCGCGATCGAGGAGTACCGCAACGCCCTGCTCGAAGGCATCATCGCCGAGAGCGAGGACGAGACCCTCATGGACCGGTATCTGGCCGGCGAGCAGATCGAGACCCCGGTCATCATCGACGACCTCGAAAAGGCGGTGGCCCGGGGCCATTTCTACCCGGTGGTGCCGGTGTGCGCGGAGACCTCCGTCGGCCTGGACGCCCTGCTCGAGGTCCTCACCAAGGGTTTCCCGTCGCCGCTGGAGCACCCGCTTCCCGCCGTCACCGGCGTCGACGGCTCTCCACACGCGCCGCTGACCTGCGACCCGTCCGGTCCGCTCGTCGCCGAGGTGGTCAAGACGACGATCGACCCGTACGTCGGGCGCGTCTCGCTCGTGCGGGTGTTCGCCGGCACGCTGAGCCCGGACCAGCCGGTGCACGTCGCCGGCCACGGAATGACCGATCGGGGCCACCCCGACCACGACGCGGACGAGCGCTTCACCCATCTGTACTCGCCGCTCGGCTCCGCGCTGCGGGAGGTGCCCAGTGCCATCGCCGGGGACATCGTCGCGGTGACCAAGTCGACGACCGCGGAGACCGGCGACACGATCTCCGCCAAGGACGCTCCGCTGCTCATCGAGCCGTGGGAGATGCCCGAGCCGCTACTACCCGTCGCAATCGTCGCCAAGACCCGGTCCGACGAGGACGCCCTGGCCAAGAACCTCGGCCGGCTGGTCGCCGGTGATCCGACGATGCGGCTGGAACGCAACGCGGAGACGCACCAACTCGTGCTGTGGTGCATGGGCGAGGCGCATGCCGACGTGGTGCTCGACCGGCTGCGCGCCGGCGGTGTGGAGCTCGAGACCGAGCCGGTACGGGTGGCGCTGCGCGAGACGTTCGGCGCCGCCAGCAGGGGCCACGGCCGGCACGTCAAACAGTCCGGCGGTCACGGGCAGTACGCCGTATGCGACATCGAGGTGGAGCCGCTTCCACGCGGATCCGGGTTCGAGTTCGTCGACAAGGTCGTCGGCGGGTCGGTGCCGAACAACTACATCCCGAGCGTGGAGAAGGGTGTACGGGCCCAGATGGAGCGCGGTATCGGGGCCGGGTACCCGGTCGTGGACCTGCGGGTGACGCTCTTCGACGGCAAGGCACACTCGGTGGACTCGTCCGACGCGGCGTTCCAGACGGCGGGCAGTCTGGCGCTGCGCGAGGCCGCCGACAAGGGCCAGGTCGTGCTGCTCGAGCCGGTCGACGACGTCACGATCCGGGTGCCCGACCAGTTCGTCGGCGCGGTGATGAGCGACCTGTCGGGGCGTCGTGGCCGCGTCCTCGGCACCGAGACCGACACCGACCGGTCGGTGGTGCGGGCCGAGGTACCCGCCACCGAACTGCTCCGATACGCGGTGGAGTTGCGGGCGATGACTTCCGGTTCCGGGACGTTCAGCCGCGCCTTCATCCGGTACGAGACGATGCCTACCCACCTGGCCGAACAGGTGAAGAAGGAAGCCGTGGCCCGGCACGGCTGATCCCTGGGACGAGGGGCATCCTCCTGTTACAGAAACGGATAGGAAGGTGCCCCTCCTTCCAGCCAGTCGGAGCCGGCCTCAGACGCGCGTCCGGGAGGTGCCGGCCGGCTTTCCCAGCGCCATCAGTTCACTGACGGTGACGAACCGGAATCCCCGTGCCCGCAAGCCGCTGATCATCTCGCCGAGGCGGTGGAGCGCGACAAGGCGGGTGCTGTTGCCGACGTCGTGCGCAAGCACGATCGAGCCCGGCGTCGCATGCTCGACGATGTCGCTCACCTGCTCTTCCGGCTTCGACTGGTACTTCGCCTCGTGCATCGCCTGCGACCAGAGCACCACGTCGTAGCCGAGAGAGTCCGCGGCGAGCAGGGTCGAACCGCCGAGATGCCCGTACGGCGGGCGCATCAAGGTCGCCTCCCGGCCGGTGACCGCCCGGATCACCTCATGGGTACGGGTGAGCTCGCGGCGGACCCCGGGCAGGTCGAGCCGGGCGAGATCGGGGTGCGACCAGGAGTGGTTGCCCACCTCGTGCCGGTCCAGCCGGCCGCGCACCAGGTCACGGTGGGTGTCGAGGTTGCGACCGACCATGAAGAACGTCGCCGGCACCTGGTACTGGTCCAGCGTGTCGAGCACCATCTTTGTCCACATCGGGCGGGGTCCGTCGTCGAACGTGAACGCGACGACGGGTTCGCTGGTCTGCACGTAGTACGTGACCGAGGTGCCCGGGTGCCGCACGGCGGTGAGCTGGTCGGCGGCTGCGGCGTAGCCTCCGCCGAGCGGCAGTCGGTCCGGGCCGAGCCAACCCGGCGCCTGCGTGGCGGCGACGCCGGCGACGGCGCCCCCACCGACCAGCAGCGTTCCCCGCAGAAACGCACGTCTGGTCACCTTCATCCCTTTTCTCCCCCCGCTTTTGCCCAGGGTGGCCGGGGCAATATTCAAGATCATCACACGGTTGGCGAACGGGGAAAATCCACCAGGCGGTCAGATATCCGTCATCCTCACGTCACCCCACTCCGGTAGAGCACCCGACCGAGGAGCGCGCCAGCCGAGGAGCGCGCCCCGTTGACGAGAGGTCCCTACTCAGGAGGGTGCGGCGGTCTCCGCCTCCACGCGCGGCCACCACTCGGCGAACAACCGGCGGGTGTCGCCGAGGAGTTGCGGCAACACCTTCGTGTGCGCCACCACCGCCATGAAGTTGGTGTCACCGCCCCACCGGGGCACGACATGCTGATGCAGGTGGGCCGCGATGCCCGCGCCGGCCACCGAGCCCTGGTTCATCCCCAGGTTGAATCCGTGCGCCCCACTGCAGCGGCGCACCACCCGCATCGCGATCTGCGTGAAACGGGCCAACTCAACCGTCTCGGCCTCGTCGAGATCGGTGTAGTCCGCGACGTGCCGGTAAGGGCAGACCATCAGATGGCCGGGGTTGTACGGGTACAGGTTGAGCACCGCGAACACGGTCTTGCCCCGGGCGACGATCAACGCGTCGGAGTCGGAGCGCCCCGGCTGTCGACAGAAGGGGCATCCGGCCGGTTGGTCGTAGCTCTCGTCACGCCGGTCGTCGCTGTTGATGTACGCCATCCGATGCGGCGTCCACAGCCGGTCCAGTCCGTCGGCCACGCCGACCCCGTCCGGTTCCATGTCCATTTCCGTGCCCGATTCCATGCCCAAATCCCTCATCCGCGGTCCCCCTGCTTGGATCCTGGACACGTGGTCGGCCCGCAGCCGGTCCACGTGTCCAGGATCGCGAAAAGATCAGGCTGCCGAGGGACCGACGTTCGTCCGCGAGCGCACCACGTCCACCACGTGTGCCACCGCCTCGTCCAGCGGTACGGCATTGCGCTGGGAGCCGTCGCGGTAGCGGAAGGACACCGTCCCGCCGGACACGTCGTCGTCACCGGCGATGGCCATGAACGGGATCTTCTGCTGCTGGGCGGTGCGGATCTTCTTCTGCATCCGCTCGTCGGACGCGTCGACCTCGACCCGGATCCCCTCGCGCCGCAGCCGCGCCGCGAAGTCCGCCAGGTAGTCGGCGTGGTCGGACCGGATCGGAATTCCCACGACCTGCACCGGTGCCAGCCATGCCGGGAACGCGCCCGCGTAGTGCTCGGTCAGCACGCCGAAGAACCGCTCGATCGATCCGAACAGCGCCCGGTGGATCATGACCGGCCGCTGCCGGGTGCCGTCCGCGGCCTGGTACTCGAGCTCGAACCGCTCAGGCAGGTTGAAGTCGAGCTGAATGGTCGACATCTGCCAGGTTCGCCCGATCGCGTCCCGCGCCTGCACGGAGATCTTCGGCCCGTAGAAGGCCGCGCCACCCGGGTCGGGCACCAGTTCCAGGCCGGACGCCTCGGCGGCCTGCCGCAGGGTCTCGGTCGCGACCTCCCACACCTCTTCCGAACCGACCGACTTCTCCGGGTTACGGGTGGACAGCTCCAGGTAGAAGTCGTCCAGCCCGTAGTCACGGAGCAGGTCGAGGACGAACCCGAGCAGCGACTTCAGCTCGTCGGCGACCTGGTCGGGGGTGCAGAAGATGTGCGCGTCGTCCTGGGTCATGCCACGGACCCGGGTCAGGCCGTGGATGACGCCGGACTTCTCGTACCGGTACACCGTGCCGAACTCGAACAGCCGCAGCGGCAGCTCCCGGTACGACCGCCCGCGGGACCGGAAGATCAGGTCGTGCATCGGGCAGTTCATCGGCTTGAGGTAGTAGTTCGCGCCCTCGACCTCCATGGGCGGGAACATGCCGTCGGCGTACCAGTCCAGGTGGCCGGAGATCTCGAACAGCTTGGACTTCGTGATGTGCGGCGAGTTGACGAAC
>JAOPWA010000277.1 GCA_025965915.1 Dactylosporangium sp.
ACCGCGGTGGTGTAGATGGTGTTCAGCAGTGCGGTGCCCAGCGAGCCGCCGACCTGCTGGGTGGCGTTGAGGGTGGCGCTCGCCGCGCCCGCGTCCTTGTCCGGCACGCCCACCAGGGCCAGGCTGGACAGGGGCACGAAGGTGAACCCGAGCCCGAAGCCGAGGATCACCTCCGCGGGCAGTACGTGGGTGGCGAAGCTGGTCGACACGCCGATCTGGGTCAGGTAGAGCATGCCGGCCGCCGCGGTGATGCCGCCGATGACCATCGGTATCTTCGGGCCGACCTTGGGCACGAGTTGGCTCGCGATGGCTGCGGCCACCATGACCCCGGCGGTGACCGGCAACGAGGCCACGCCGGCCTTGAGCGGGGTGTAGCGCAGCACGGCCTGGAAGTAGAACGTGATGAACAGGAACGCCCCGAACAGACCGGCGCCGGTCAGGGTCGACGCCAGGTAGGCGCCGCCGCGGGTCCGGTCGAGCACGATGCGTAGCGGCAGCAGCGGGTTGGCCGAGCGCAGTTCGACCACCACGAACGCGGCCAGCAGGACCACGCCGGCGGCGACGAAGCCGAGGGTGGCGGCGGAGCCCCAGCCGTCCGAGGCGGCCTTGGTGAAGCCGTACACCAGCGAAACCAGTCCGGCGGTCACGACGACGGCGCCGGGCACGTCGTAGCGGGTGTGACCGACAACGACGGCTCGTTCCGATTACGCCTGAGTGACCAGGGTTCGGTACTCGCGGGGGAGTTGCGCCAGCGTGTCGCTGAACTCCTTCTCGCCGACCGCCTCGTGCAGCACGGACAGGACGGCTCGGGCGTGGTTGGTGGCGTCCTGCCGCGAGACGCCCTCGCGTTGGGTGATCTCGTCGACGAACGCGTCGAGCGACAGTGGCAGCGCCCGCCCTCGGCTGCGGGTCAGGCCCCGGTCGAGCGCGGGACGCACCTCGTAGGGCAGGAAGGGCCGGATGTCGTCGATCTGGCCGTCAGTAACCCGGATGGCGAGCACCTCGAGCACAGCCTCCGTCGCCCGCCGCGCGCGGTCGCGGTCGAGCCCGGCCCGCTCGGCCACGCGGTCGAGGAACTGGTCGACAGACAGCGGTCCGCGCAGCGGTGGCTCTTCCTCCCTTGGCCGGGGCGGTGCTTCGAGCACGGCCGCCTCGAGGAGCGGCACGAAGTCACCGGGCAGCTGTGATTGCGCGTCGGCGAACTCCTTGGGGCCGACGGCGGTCCAGAGCGTGGCCAGGACCGCGCGGGCCACCCGCTCCGCGGTCGCCCGGTCGGCTCCCAGCTGCTTCTCGATGCGGCGGAGAAACTCGTCCAGGTGGAAGGTCGCGATCGGGCCTTCGTGCTGCATGCACGGGCGCAGCTGTACCGGCAGCCGCGCGGCGAGGTCCTCCGCCTGCCCGTGCGAGATGCGCTGGGCCAGCGTGTTCAAGGTGAAGCAGGTGACGGGTTCGGCCTGGTCACGCGGGATGTTGGCAAGTTGCTCGACCGCCCCGATGAAAGTCTCGTAGTTCACGGCCGGTCCTCCTGTCCGCCGGCGGTGTCATAACTTCCACCGTAGGCGCCCCGATCCGGCGTGGCTCGCACGAGTGGGCGGAGGCGGCTACCCGATCACGTGGTTGACCGCGTCGGCGAGCGCGTCGACCCGATCAAAACCGGCCAGGTGGCTGGTCACGTACGCGAAGGCGTAGCCGCGGGTCGGGTCGGCGTATCCCACGCTGCCGCCGATACCGCCCATGCCCCAGCTGCCGTCGTCGTCGAGCTGCATGCCCAGCGTCCACCGCACCGGGCGCTCCAGCAGGACGTCGGGGCCGGCGTACTGCACGGCGGTGGCTTCTGCCACGGTGTCGGGGCTGACAAGCCGTACCCCGTCGAGGACCCCTCCGGCCAGCAGGCCCGCGTAGAGACGGCAGACCCCGCCGGCGGTCGCGTGGAGGTTCACCGCCGGTATCTCACTGCCGCGCCACAGGGGGCTGTTGAGCACCGCCAGGTCGAGGCATCCGTCCGGGTTACCCAGGGCCCGGGCGCGCCACGACCCGGGTGGACCGAGCGTGGTGCGCGGCCAGGCCGGGTCGCCGTACCGCAGGTTCGCGCAGCGCTCCTGGTCCACGGCGCCGAGACCGAAGCCGAGGTCGAGCCGCCACGGCCCGGCGATCTCCTCGGCGAGGAACTGGCCCAGCGGGCGGCCGTCGACCCGGCGGACCAGTTCCCCGGCGAGGTGCCCGTACGTGAGCGCGTGCTCGGCAGCCATCGTTCCCGGAGCCCACTGCGGAGAACTCTCGCCGAGGTCGGCCGCGAGTTGTTTCCAGTCGGCGAGGGCGGTCGCCGGTCGCGGCACCGGAAAGCACGGCAGCCCGGCGGTGTGCGCGAGTACGTGCCGGACGGTGACGTCGCCGGCGGTGAACTCGGGCCAGTGCCTGGCCACCGGGTCGTCCAGCCCGAGCCGCCCGCGGTCGACCAGCAGCAGCACGCACAGCGCCGCCACCGGCTTGCTCACCGAGAACGTGTTGACGAGCGTGTCCGAGGTCCACGGCCGTTCGCGGCTGGCGTCGCGCCAGCCCCCGAACACGTCCAGCACCGGCCGCCCGTCGTAGGTGACCGCGAGACCCGCGCCGGTCTCGGCGCCGCTGTCGAGCAACTGCGCGAACACGTCACGCACCGACGCGAAACGCGGGTCGGTGTCACCGCCGATCGGGTACGTCATCGCCCCAGGGTAGGGGCGCGTCGATCAGCATGGTGGGGGCCGGGCAGCCGGCTCGAGAATCTCAGCGCACGACGACCTCGATGCCGGGCGGGGCCTGTAGCACCGTCGTATGGCCCTGCGCGTCCACCCGTGCCGCGAGTGAGCCGCCGCCGATGCGCACCCCGTGTACCTCGAACGCCCCGATCGGCGACGGTGTCACCGGGGACAGGGTGATGCGACCGGCGGGTATGTCGGCGTCGATGCCGAGGAGGACCCGCGCCAGTGCGGGGCCGACGGCGGCCGCCCAGGCCTGGGGTCGGCAGGAGGCGGGGTACGGCACCGGCGGCATCGGCGGCGTGGCCCGATAGCCGCCGTACAACTCGGGCAGGCGGTAGTCGAACGCCGGGGCGGCGACGATCAGACCGGCGAGCAGCCTGATGGCCTCCCCGTTCAGGCCGGCTCGGTGCAGGCCCAGGGCGGCGATCGCGGTGTCGTGCGGCCACACCGAGCCGGCGTGGTAGGACAGCGCGTTGAAGCCCCTGGTCGAGTCGGCGAGCGTACGCAGACCGTGCCCGGACGCCAGGGCCGGTGACAACAGTCGCTGGGCCACGGCCGCCTCCTCGTCCGTGCTCAGCAGGCCGGTACCGAGCAGGTGGCCCATGTTCGAGGCCGGTCCGTCGACCGGCCGTTTGCGTCCGTCGAGCGCGATCGCCGGGTAGGAACCGTCCTCATCGGACAGCCAGTACGTCTTGCGGAACCGGGTCTGAAGGTCGGCCGCCCATTGCCGCCACGGGTCGGCGCCGGGACGACCGAACGCCTCGAGCAGCGCGGCACCGTCGATCGCGGCCTGGTAGGCGTACCCCTGTACCTCCGCCAGGGCCACCGGGCCTTCGGCCAGTTCCCCGTCGGCCCACTGCACGCCGTCGGAGGAGTCCTTCCAGCCCTGGTTGATGAGAGCGGTGCCGGACGGAACGTACTCGATGAGCCCGTCGGAGTCCGGGTCGCCGTGGCCGCGCAGCCACTGCAGGGCCCGCTCCGCCGCCGGCACGAGGGCCTCGACCTCGTCCGCCGGCATGCCCCATCGCCACGCTTCGGCCAGGGCGACCACGAACAGCGGGGTGGCGTCGACGGTGCCGTAGTACACCGGCGGCAGCCAGACCGCCGCGTCGGCCGGGCGTACCTCGTGCAGGATCTTGCCGGGCGCCTCCTCCCGTTCGGGGTCGACGCGGGTGCCCTGCCGCCGCGCGAGGGTGCGCAGCGTGCCGGCCAGCATCTCGTAGCCGAGGGGCAGCGACATCAGCGCCGACCACAAGGCGTCGCGACCGAAGAGGGTCAGGTACCAGGGGCTGCCGGCGGCGAAGTAGCTGTCTGCCGGTTCGGCGGGGTCGCACAGGCGCAGCGCGTCGAGATCGGCCACGCTGAGGCGTACCAGTTCGTCGGTGCGGTGGTCGTCGGCGCACACCCGCAGGGGATCGGCGTGCCACGGCGCGGGCGCCGGGGGGCGGGTGGGGCGGAATCCGTCGGTGCTCGTGGCGGGGGTGGACGAGGCCGGTGACGGTACCGGGCGTGCGGTCAACCGGGCGGTCAGTTCGGCGGTCCACGTCCCGCCGGCCGGTATCTCGGCGCGCCACCGCAGGCGTCCGCCGCGGGCGTCGACCCGGGGTGGTGGTGACGCGGTGAGCGTCGCGTACGCCCCGTCTCCGGCGGTCCAGCCCAGCCCCGAGTCCACCTCCTCGGCCGCCAGCAGTGAACCCTGCTCGCCGGCCTTGACCCGGCCCATCGCGGCGAGGTCGGTCCCGGCGTACACGACGATTTCGGCGACGACTGCGCCCCGCGACCGGTTCTCCAGGCGGATCGTCTCCGTACCGGAGTCGGCGTCGACCCGCCGGAAACGCTCGCACATCACCATGGGATCGGGCCGCGGGTCGCTGAGGCCGCGTGCCACCGCCAGGAAGCGGGCGTCGGCCGGTGACATGGACCCGGTGGAGATTGGCGTGGGGGCCTCGCCGGCCACCGTGACCCGCAACCGGGCCAGCACGCGCCGGTCGGCGACGTACAGCCCGTCGACCCCGCCGAGGAGGTCGCCGTGCGGGGGCGACAGCCAAAGCACCGGCGCACACAGGCACGTGACGTGCTCGTGCAGGTACGGCTGCCGCAGCGCGGTCGCCACCGCCCGGGTCTCGGTGGCCTCGTCTAACGGTACCGGTGTGGTCTCAGTCATCGTCACCCCTTGACATCGCCTTCACAGCGATGCAATCTCCCGTACATCAATTTGAACGTTCAAATGGGAGACCACCGTAGCGGATCATCCGCGAGAACCGAAAGTCCCGGGAGTCAATGTGGTCGAGCGCGACAGCGGCAGGGGCGACAGCGTCGCGTCGATGGTGAGCATCGCTGATGTCGCCGCCATCGCCGGTGTCTCCCGGCAGACCGTGTCCAACGTGCTCAACGCGCCGCACCGGGTACGCCCGGACACCCGGCAGCGGGTCGAGGCGGCGATCGAGTCGCTCGGATACCAACCAAACCGGGCGGCCCAGGCACTGCGTGCCCAGGCTGCGCGGGTCATCGGATACCGCATCGAACCGGTACGGGTGGACTCGCTCACCACCGTCCAGGACCGGTTCCTGCACGCTCTCGCCGAGGCCGTCCAGGCGATCGACCACCACCTGCTGGTGTTCGCCGTGGACCCGGACGACGAGATCAGCATCTATGCCCGACTGCACCGCACCGGCACCGTCGACGCGTTCGTGCTCGACGGCATCGGCGAGGGCGACCCCCGCCCGGGACAGGTGCTGCGGCTTGGCGCGCCGTTCGCGGCGTTCGGGCGGACCGGCCACGACTCCGACCACCTGTGGGTCGACATCGACGACGCGGCGGGCACCGCCGCCGCAGCCCGGCACCTGGTGGCCAGGGGGCACCGGCGCATCGGGTTCATCGGCTGGCCGGAAGGCTCCGGAGTCGGTGACCGCCGGGCCGCCGGCTGGCGCACCACCCTCGACAAGCACGGCTTGTTGGCCGAGTGCGCCGACCTGGACCTCCGCGGCGAGGACGCGGTCGCCAACGGTGCCCGGCTCGCTGCGGTCCTGCTGGACCGACCCCAGCCCCCCACCGCGGTGATGGCCGTCAGCGACACCCTCGCCGTCGGGGTGATGCAGGCCGCCCGCGACCGTGGACTCGTGGTCGGCCGGGACCTGGCCGTGGTCGGCTTCGACGACACGCCCACGGCGGGAGTGTTCGACCTGTCGAGCGTCCGCCAGCCCCTGGAAGCCGTCGCCCGTTGCATCGTGCGCGCGCTGCTGCCCCGACTTCCGGCGGGTGGTTCACACGCGCCGGCGCACCCCGAGGAAGCCACGTCCGAACCGGTCGGCCGGCTGCTGGCGCCCACCCTCGTGGTGCGCGCTTCCAGCGCGGCCGCCACACCCTGTTGACACACCCCCCCAAGGAGGTCCCCGGTGAGAGTCAGAACTGGTCGCGTCGCCCTGGCCGTCGCGGCCGCGGGTCTACTGTTACCACTCGCGAGCTGCGGCGGAGGCGGTACCGGCGACCAAGGCAAGGCCAGCGGCGCCCAACTGTCCATGTACGCCTTCTCGTCGTCGCCCGCCGAAGACAGCACGTTGCGGACGATCGTGGACGGCTACAACAAGCTGGGCCGTAACACCGTCAAGGTCAATATCGTGCCGGAGTACGACACGGCGCTGCAGACCGCGCTGGCCGGAGGCCAGCCGCCGGACGTGTTCTACGTCAACGACAACAAGCTGCCCGACCTCGCCAAGGCGGGCGCGCTGGAACCGATCGGCGACAAGGTGGACAACCCCGGAGACTTCTACGACAGCCTGAAGCAGTCGTTCACCTACAAGGGCGTCAACTACTGTCCGGCCAAGGACTTCTCGACCCTGCAGCTCGTGTACAACGTAGACGAGTTCGCCGCGGCCGGCGTGCAGCCGCCGACCACCTGGGACGAGCTGAAGACCGCCGCGCAGAAGCTGACCAAGCCGGGCCGACCGGGCCTGGTGATGAACCCCGAGTTCTACCGGTGGGGCGTGTTCCTCGCCCAGGCCGGCGCCTGGCCGACCGATGCCGACGTCACCAAGATGACGATGGACAGCCCGGAGGTACGCCAGTCTCTTCAGTACCTGGCAGACGGCCACAAGCAGGGCTATTTCGGGACGCCGTCCGCGGTCGGCGCCGGCTGGGGCGGCGAGGCGCTGGGCAAGGGCAAAGCCGCGATGA
>JAOPWA010000284.1 GCA_025965915.1 Dactylosporangium sp.
CCATCGCGGCGATGGAGATCCACGCGCCCTTGGTGAACTTCGTGACCAGCACGAGGATCAGCACGAACCCGGTCATGATCAGACCGAAGACGTTGATGGCACGCGATCGGACCATCCGACGGCGGACCACCCGATCGCGCTCGACGCGCAGCAGCCGGTTCCAGTGGCGCACCATGCCGGTCTGCGACAGCGTGAACGACACGAACACGCCGACGATGTAGAGCTGGATCAGCCGCGTCGTCTCGGCCTGGAACGCGACGATCAGTACCACCGCGAAGGCGGCCAGGAACATGATGCCGTTGCTGAACGCGAGGCGGTCGCCGCGGGTGTGCAGCTGGCGGGGCAGGTAGCGGTCCTGGGCCAGGATCGAGCCGAGCACGGGGAAGCCGTTGAACGCCGTGTTCGCGGCGAGCACCAGGATCAGCGCCGTGGTAGCGATGACGAACCAGAAGCCGGGTGCGAAGTGGCTGAAGACCGAACCGGCCAGCTGTGCCGTCACCGTCTGCTGGACATAGTCCGCGGGTGCGGAGACGATCTGCAGGTCGGCGGCGGTACAGCCAGGCTTGATCTTGTCGCACTCGACGAACTGGATGCCGGTCAGGCGGGAGAGTGCGACGATGCCGACGAGCATGGCGATCGCGATCGTGCCGAGCATGAGCAGCGTCGTCGCCGCGTTGCGGCTCTTGGGCTGTTTGAACGCGGGTACGCCGTTGGAGATGGCCTCCACGCCGGTCAGCGCGGCGCAGCCGGAGGAGAACGAGCGTACGAGCAGGAACACGAACGCGAGTCCGGCGATCGAGTGCTCGGCCTTCACGTGAATGCCGGCGCTCTCGGCCTGGATCGAATCGCCCAGCACGAAGTGCCGGAACAGCCCCCACGCGACCATGCCGATGATCCCGACCATGAACGCGTACACGGGGATCGCGAACGCCGTGCCCGCCTCGCGCACACCGCGCAGGTTCAGGGCGGTCAGCACCAGCACGGTCACCACCGCGACGACGGGGGCGTGCGAGGCCACCCAGGGCACCGCCGAGCCGAGGTTCTGCACGCCGGAGGAGACCGACACCGCCACGGTCAACACGTAGTCCACCATCAGCGCGCTCGCCACCCCGAGCCCGTACTTGGAGCCGAGGTTGACGGTGGCGACCTCGTAGTCGCCGCCGCCCGACGGGTAGGCGTGCACGTTCTGCCGGTAGCTGGCGACGACCGTGAGCATCACGACGACGACACCGAGCGCGATCCACGGCGAGAAGACGAATGCCGAGGCCCCCGCCACCGACAGGGTCAGCAGGATTTCGTCGGGTGCGTACGCCACGGAGGACAGCGCGTCCGAGGCGAATATGGGTAGCGCGATCCGCTTGGGCAGCAGGGTGTGCTGCAGCCGATCGGACCGGAACGGCCGGCCGAGGAGCAGTCGCTTCAGTAAAGAGGTGGAACTGGCCACGGCAGCAAGAGTAGCTACGCGCGCGGATAGCAAGGCCGGGGTGGGTGATCACCACCCGCCAGGGGTACGGGTGTAGCGTCCGGCATCGCGGGTGGACATGCCCTGGCATGCTCACCGACACCTGAGGTAGCAAGTCCGGAGGGCCAGCGTGCACATCGTCATCATGGGCTGCGGCCGCGTCGGTTCGACTCTGGCTTTGAGCCTGGAGAGCCGGGGGCACTCGGTCGCGGTCGTCGACCGCAACGGGGAGTCGTTCCGGCGGCTGGGCCCGGAATTCACCGGTCTGACCATCACCGGCGAGGGCTTCGACCGGCAGGTGCTGACCGCTGCCGGCATCGAACGTGCCGACGGCTTCGCCGCGGTCTCCTCCGGCGACAATTCCAACATCATCTCCGCCCGCGTGGCCCGGGAGACCTTCGGCGTGCAGCGCGTCGTCGCCCGCATCTACGACCCGAAGCGCGCCGAGGTGTACGAGCGGCTGGGCATCCCCACCGTCGCGACGGTGCGCTGGACCGCCGACCGGATGCTGCGTCAGCTCGTGCAGGACAACGCCGGCGAGCTGTGGCGCGACCCGACCAGCTCGATCGCGATCGTGGAGGTGCCGCTGCACGCCGGTTGGGTCGGCCGGCCACTGCGCGCGCTGGAGGAGGCCACCGGCGCCCGGGCCGCATACCTGATGCGCTTCGGTATCGGCATCCTGCCGACCGTGTCCACAGTCGTGCAGGATGGCGACCAGGTGTTCATGCTGGTCACCGATGACATGATGGCGAACGTGACGAAGGTCACGGCGGCGGCGCCGGAAGGGGCACACTGATGAAGGTCGCGATCGCCGGAGCCGGCAACGTCGGCCGCTCCATCGCCCAGGAGCTCGTAGACAACGGCCACCAGGTCATGTTGATCGAGCGGGAGCCGTCGCGCCTGCTGCCGTCGCGGGTGCCGGCGGCCGAGTGGGTGCTCGCCGACGCCTGCGAGGTGTCCAGCCTGCAGCAGGCCGACCTGGCCAACTGCGACGTCGTGGTGGCCGCCACCGGCGATGACAAGGCCAACCTGGTCGTGTCGCTGCTGGCCAAGACGGAGTTCGCGGTGCCCCGGGTGGTCGCCCGGATCAACCGCGCCGAGAACGAGTGGCTGTTCACCGAACAGTGGGGCGTCGACGTCTCGGTGAGCAAGCCGCGCATGATGGCAGCGCTGGTCGAGGAGGCGGTGACGGTCGGCGACCTGGTCCGCATCATGACCTTCCGTCAGGGCGCGGCCAACCTCGTGGAGATCACGCTGCCGCCGTCCGCCCCGTACGTCGGTCACCCGGTGCGCGAGGTGCCGCTGCCGCGCGACTCGGCGCTGGTCGCGGTCCTGCGTGGCAAGCGGGTACTCGTGCCCAGCCAGGACGACCCACTGGAGGCCGGCGACGAGTTGATCTTCGTCTGCACGGCCGAGGTCGAAGACGAGGTTCGCGCGGTGGTCCTCGGTTCGGACAGCGTCGAGCGCACCCGGTCGTCCAGGTCGGCCTGACCTCTCGGCCTGACCTTCCTCAGCCTCAGAGGGGCTCAGGGAGGGTGGTACGCGAGCCTCAGAGGGGCTCAGGGAGGGTACGCGTCACGCGGCGCACCGCGTACACCGTGACCAGCAGCAGCAGGGCGTAGGGCGGATAGCCGAGCACCAACCGGGCGATGCCGAGGGCGTTGTCCTGGTTGGCGAGGTAAAGGGTGCCCAGCACGGCCACCTTGACCACGTAAACGGCGGCCCAGAGCACCGTCAGCCGGCCGAACAGACGCAACAGTCGCGGCTCGGTGCGCCACCGCTCGGCGCCACCGGCGAACGTGACCGACCACAGCCAGCCGACCAGGGGCCGGCGCACGACGACCGATGCGACCAGGGCCGCCGCATAACCGAGCGTGTAGAGGATCGTCGGCAGGTGGAAGTCCTTGGCCTGCCCTGTCCACGACGCCGTCACGGCGCCCAGTCCGATGCCGAACAGCCCGTTCAGGGCGTGCCGGATCGGCTCCCGGCACGACAGTCGCCAGCCAGCGATCCCGAGCCCGATGACGACGGAGAGGATCACCGCCGGCCGCAGCGCCCACACGATGTTGGTGACCACGAAGGCCGCGACCGGGATGCTCGACTCGACCAGTCCACGGACCCCGCCCAGTTGCTCGGCCATCTGCTCCGAAAACGACGGGAGCGCGATCTCCTCGTCGTTGTCGTCGGTGCTCGTGTGGCTGTCGCCGGGCTTCGTCATGGGCGCGGGACTTCCAGTTCGTAGTACGGATTGAAGATGACCTTGCGATCGTCGCGGAACGCGATGCGCCCGCGAGCCGTGATCGACCGCCCCGGCTCGATGCCGGCGATGTGCCGGCGACCCAGCCAGACCAGTCGGATCAGGTCACTGCCGTCGTACAGGTCTGCCTCCAGCGTCGGCAGGTTGGTGCGCGGGGTATAGACCACGGTACGCAACCTGCCGGTGATTGTGACCATTTGTCCTCGACGAACATCACAGGCCGGGGTACATCCGCTCTCCGCCGCATCCCGCTGGAGCTCCTCGGCGTCGAGCTCTTCCGCGCTCGCGAACAGGCGGCGGACAAACCGCCGTACCGGTGAGGGCCGTTCCTCGATGGCCATGGCCTTGCTGTCACCCTCCTCGGTGGGCAACATGCCCGCCTCCGTCATCATCGCTGAACAGTCAAGCCCGACGACGCGGACGCGACGACGGCTTGGGCTGTGGATGAGCATCGGCGGGCTCGGCCGGCGCGGACTGCGCCTCGTCAGCGACCACGGCGACCCCGCCAGAGTCGTCGGTCTGCCCCGCCTCGTCACCGACCTCGCGAGGCAGTCGCAGCGGCAGCGGCTCCCGGACCGGCATGGCTTCCCCGCCGCGGTCGACGACCAGGCCCTCCAGGCACGCCGCCAGCGGGCCGGCCTTGTCCGGGTCGGTGGCCACCGGGCCCTGGTAGACGCCGCGGACCATCCACCGCGGCCCGTCGACGCCGACGAACCGGATGTCGGTGACGCCTTCGGGAGTCTGTATCCGTGCGCGCAGTTCGATCCCGTACGCCCCGTCGACGTCCTCGGCGGTGACCCCGTCGCCCGCCAACTGCTGACGGATCTCTTCGCGGACCTCGTCCCAGATCCCCTCGGTGCGTGGTGCGGCGAACACGCCGAGTTGCAGCGCGTTCTCGCCCGCGACCAGCACCACCTGCTGGACCTGGCCTTCCGGATCGGCCTGCACCCGTACCTCGACGCCTGCGATCGCGGGGATCTGCAGGCTGCCCAGGTCGAGGCGCTCGACGCCGTCCGGCGCGTCGGTCACGTCGTACGGACCGCTGGCCACCGATTGCGACGGCTCGTCGGCATCCGATCCGAACTCGTCGTGGGCAGGCCGGCGGCCGGCGTGCCGAGCGCGTCGCGCGTCGTCCACCTTGTGGTGGCGCCCCCCGCTCCCGCGACTCCGCGAGAAGATCACTTAACCTCTCCGTTCGCTCCGACCAGCCCGGCGTGTCCGCCGGTCGAACCGTGCCCCTCGACGCCCCGCCGAGATGGCGGGAGCTGGTCAACGACGTGGAAGTGTGCCCGCTCCACCTGTTGGACGACAAGTTGGGCTATGCGATCACCCCGGCATATCTTCGCCGCCGACTCCCGATCATGATTCACCAGGTTCACCATGATCTCACCGCGGTACCCGGAGTCCACCGTCCCGGGCGCGTTCAACACGGTCACCCCGAGGCGGGTGGCCAGCCCCGAGCGCGGATGCACCAGTCCCACATAGCCCTCCGGGAGCGCGATCGCGATGCCGGTGCGCACGAGCGCGCGACCTCCCGGCGGCAGCTCGACGTCCTCGGCCGCCACCAGATCCGCGCCGGCGTCACCCGGATGGGCGTACGCCAGTAGCGGCAGATCCGGATCGAGTCGTCGCAGCGCCACCGGCACGGTGTCACTGACTCGCCAGCTGCGGTCCTCGCGCTGCGGGGTCTTGTCTTCCATGCGGTACATCCTGCCGTGTCGACTGCGCGGACTGCGTCGTACTCTCGCACCGTGGCACAGGGAGCGACTGCCCAACCCGGCAATGAGACGCCCACGCGACATGCGGAACGGCTGCGCGTGCCGTGGTGGCTGTGGCCGCCCGCCCTCGCAGTCGCCGCGTTCATGGCCGCCGAGGTGTACCTCGGGGCACCCGGCCGGTGGACCTGGCTGCCCTACGCGATCCTGCTGCCGGCCACGGCCGGCGCCCTCTGGGCGCTCGGACGGCTGCGGGTGGCGGTCGAGGACGACGAGCTGCGCGTCGACGACGCACGCCTGCCGCTGCGGTACGTGGCCGGGGTGACGGTGCTGGGCGTCGCCGAGAAGCGGATACTGCTGGGCACCGCGGCACACCCGCACGCGTTCGTCGTACAACGGCCGTGGATCAAGGGTGCCGTTCAGGTGCACCTCGACGACCCGAACGACCCCACCCCGTACTGGATGGTCAGCTCGCGACGGCCGGCAGCCCTCGCGGCGGCCCTGCTGGCGGCGCACGCCGGCGCGGGGAGCGGCACAGCGGGGAGCGGCACAGCGGGAAGTAGCCCCACCG
>JAOPWA010000316.1 GCA_025965915.1 Dactylosporangium sp.
CGAGTACCCGTACCGCACCTGGGCGTCGGCCAGGCGGGCCAGCGCGGCTTCCACGGCGGGGTTGGAGGCCCTGCGGCTCCACAGAGCCCGGGGCAGCCGTGCGGCGAACTGCGCGAGGGCGGTACGCGCCGTCGGGTCGCCCGCCGCGCCGCGAAGCAGGGGCGCGGTCTCGGCGAACGCGACCCTGCGCGGGCGACGCATCCAGGCCGTCAGGGCCCGGTTGCGGGAGGCCAGGATCCGCTTGCGCACGCGGTCGCCACCCCCCGGCCGCGGGCCGCGATCAGCGCCACACGATTCATGATCGTGATATTTGCCGACGGCAATCGAGTTAAACATGTCTATCCGGCCGGGAGCGGCCCGGCGACTCAACGCTCGGGCCACGGGGCCTATCTGGAGCGACAGACCGTCGTGCGGGTGCCGGTGTCGGTCTCGGTGTCGGTCTCGGTGTCGGTGTCGGTCTCGGTGTCGGCGTCGGTCGCGGTCGGCACCCCGCCGGCCAGCAGGGCGTTATCGGGCTCCGGCGCCCGGCGCAGCGCGAGCAGGCAGACGTCGTCTTCACCCTGGCCATCGATCAACATGTCGGCCGAAACACTGCCGAGCAGCCCGCCGGCCCCACCCCGGGCCCGGGCGTACGCACGGCACAGCCGCTCCAGCGCCTCGACCGGATCGATCGACCGGTGATCAACGATGCCGTCCGTGTACCAGAGGACGGAGTCGCCGGGCCCGAGCCGCAACCGATGCTCGGGATAGGGCTCCCCATCCGGGATGACGCCGAGCAGCAGCCCGCCTTCCATGGTCAGGATCGTCACCGTATCCCCGCGGCGCAGTAGCGGCGTGGGATGCCCGGCATTGCTCCACACCAGCTCGTGGCAGACCGGGTCGTAGACGCCGTAGAGCATCGTCACCAGATCGAGCTCGGGCAGCCTCGCCAGCAGTGTGTTGACCCGCGAGAGTACGGCGCCCGGATCTGGATGTTCGGTGGCGTAGGCGCGTACCGCATTGCGCACCTGCCCCATCACCGTCGCGGCGCGTAGATCGTGACCGGTCACGTCGCCCACGGCGAGGGCCAGACGGCCGTCGGGTAGCAGGAAGGCGTCGTACCAGTCGCCCCCGATGTCGATACGCTCGGCTGTCGGTAGGTAGACCGCCGACAGGTCGACGCTGCCGACTCTGGGCAGTTCGGCCGGCAACATGGCGCGTTGGAACATCTGCAGCGCCTGGTGCTCCACCTCGAGGTCGGCACGGGCCGCATCGAGCTCCAGCTCCAGCTCGGTCAGCCGGCGCCGCTCGGTGACGTCGTCGAGCATGGGCCCGGTCAGCTCGAGCCGCTCGGACAGCTCCCGGACGCGGCGCTCGGCGACCTCACGGGCCTGCTCTGACGCCCCGTGCAGTCGCCTGGACACGGCAATCATGGATGCACCACCCAGAAGGAAGGCGGCAAGCGTTCCCACCGCCGCCCGCCATCTGGGCATCTCCCGTCCTCCTCGACGCGTAACGTGGCCTGCCGCGGATCAACGGCCGGTGACCGCCGTCGGTTCCCTGGCGGCGCGGCTTTCGAAGGTGCGACGTCAGGGGGTCTCGGTCCCGCCCACGGCGCGAACCGTGAACACCCGGTTGAGGCCGGTGATCATCAGCAGGTGCTGCACCCGCTGAACGGGCGCGTACAGCTCCAGCCCGCCACCGACAGCGGCGAGGCGTTTGTGGAAGCCGACCAGGACGGCGAGGCCGGTCGAGTCGCAGAAGGTGACCTGCGACAGATCCAGTACGAGCCGACCACCGGCGGCCAGGTGTGGCGCCACGGCCCGGCGTAGCTGGTCGGCGCTGCTGATGTCGAGCTCGCCGTGGATACGCAGCATGGCGCAGCCGTTCGACTCGCTGGCCAGCTCTTCGACCAGCAGCTGGGTGCGGGGCGTCGCCATCATTACTCCAAACGGGCCGCTTCTGCTCGCTCCCATGATGTCAGTGCATGCCCGTAAAGCCACCCCCGGCCCCCGGCGCTCAGCTCTGCACGCCGAAGGCCTCCGTCAGGCCCATCATGCGCAACTGCTGGCGTACGAACGCGGCCGGGTTGCTGACCGTGAACCCGACGCCGACCGAGCGGGCGGCGTTCCGACCGGCGGCCAGGGCTCCAATGCCGCTGGAGTCGACGAACGTCACGTGCAGCATGTCCACCACGATGCGCACCGGCCGCACATTGGTGGCAGTGTGGATCAGCGTGCTGCGCAGCTGGTCAGCGCTGGCGACGTCTATCTCGCCCCGGATCTCGATGGCGACCGTGCCGTCCGCGAGGCGACGAGTGTTCATCAGCCATTCGGCCACGTGTCGGCTCCTGGATTCGGGTACCTCGTCCTTAGGTTTTCTACCGTACGCAGGGTTCGCTACGGACGCTGGGGCGCGCTGCCCCCGCTGCGGTACGGCGCATCACGGCGCCGCTTTCGGGGTACCAGTCGGCTCATGAACGAATCCGCTCGCGGCGTGCTCTTCGATGTCGATGGCACCCTGGTCGACACCAACTACCTGCACACCGTCACGTGGTGGGAGGCGCTCCGGCAAGGCGGCTACACCGTGCCGATGGCGCGCATACACCGCGCGATCGGTATGGGCTCGGACAAGCTACTCGACCATCTCCTCGACCCCGCCCGCGACCGGGAACAGGACGACACGTTGCGCGCGGCGCACCTCACGCTGTACACGACGTACTGGGAACGGCTGCGCCCGCTGCCCGGCGCGGCTGATCTGCTGCGCGCCTGCGCGGCCCGCGACCTGCGGGTCGTACTCGCCTCGTCGGCGTCGAAGAAGGAGCTCGGGGTGTTGCGTCGCGCTCTCGACGCCGACGAGATCATCCACACGGCGACCAGCAAGGACGACGTCGAGGCGAGCAAGCCCGATCCGGACATCATCGCTGTCGCGCTGCGGGAAGCTGGCCTCTCCGCCGACCGTGCGCTGATGGTCGGCGACTCGGTGTGGGACGTCATGGCGGCCGAACGCGCGGGAATCAGTTGCGTCGGGGTGACCTGCGGCGGCACGAGCGCCGCCGAGCTGCGCGACGCCGGCGCCGTGGAGACCTACGACGATCCGGCCGCGCTCTGCGAGAACCTGGAGCGCTCCGCGATCGGCAAGCTACTCAACTGAGCCGATCGGTCTGCCGCCCAGGTCGCGCGAAGGTGTGTCAAGAATGGGCTGGTGGGTAGATCAGTCGTATGCGACGCCTAGACAACTACCCCCAACCCGTTTCCGACCCGGAGTCCGAGGGCCTGCCGGATGTGGCCGATGACGACCACATAGCGTTCGAGGAGAGCAGAGCGGAGTCGCCGCGGGAAGCGGACGGCCCCGACCCGGCGCCCCTGCCCGGCCGCGCGCCGATGGCCATCGACCTGTACGGGGTCACGCCCGAGGAGGGCCGACTCGGCGAGTCGCTGGAGTACAAGCTGGCCCGCGAGGAGCCTCTCGAGGAAGGTGCCGGCCCGGCCAGCCCAGCGGTCAGCGCGCAGGCCAACCAGGTCGACGACCTTCCGGGCGACAACGTCGACCTGGGCAACGACCAGGTGGACCGGCCCGACGCGGACGCCGGACTGGCCGAGGACCCGTCCGTGGATCCGGACGACTCGCCGGTCTCGATGTACGACCGGCCGGGTGCCATTCCCGACGCCGGACGGCCCGTCGGCCGCCTCGTGGAGTCCGACGAAGGCGTCCACGAAGACCGGGAAAAGGACATGGTCGCCTGGGACGCAGGCCCGGACGGCGGCGGCCCGACCGCCGAGGAGATGGCCATCCACGAGGTCCTCGAGCAGCGCTAGGCGCTCTCCGCGGTGTCCGAGACGGGCACGGTGTCCGAGACGGGCATCAGGCGGCGCGACCCGCCGCCACTTCTCAGGACCGCCGCAGCAGCTTCGCTGCGGCGATCGCGCCGGCCGCCGCCACCGCCGTACCCCCCAGCAACAGCGCATGGTGCTGGGATCCCCAGACCTGGGCGGAGCGGCCGTGCGCCCGGTCGTCGAAATCCCCGTGCGCGCCGTAGTCGACGCACTCGTCGGCGGGCTTCCACAGGTTCGACCGCTTGCGCGGGTCGACCGGCTCGTCGGTCTGCTGGGAAGAGACTCCGGTACGAGCGAGGTACCGGTCGAGTAGGCCGGGAGCGATCGCGTTGGCCACCAGGGTCGCGACGGTCGACGCGCCGACCCAGTACTCGCGGCGGGCGGGATGGTCGGCGGCGTACACGACCGCCCTGGCGGCGACCTCCGGCTGGTAGATCGGCGGTACCGGCTGGGCATGGCGCCGCAGCCTGGACAGCACCCAGTCGAACTGCGGCGTGTTCACCGCCGGCAGTTGCACCATCGTGGTCCGTACGCGGGTGCCCTTGTGCAGCAGTTCGGTGCGCAGTGCCTCGTTGAAGCCCTGGATGGCGTGCTTGGCACCGCAGTACGCGGTCTGCAGCGGGATGCCGCGATAGGCCAGCGCCGACCCGACCTGCACGACCGTGCCGTGGTCGCGGGGCAGCATCCGCATCAGCGCCGCGCGGGTGCCATACACGTACCCCAGGTAGCTCACCTCCGTGACCCGCTTGAACTCCTCGGGGCCGATCTCCGTGAACGGCGCGAACACCGAGGTGAACGCGTCGTTGATCCACACATCGATGGGGCCCAGTTCCGACTCCACCCGGTCGGCCGCGGCGTTGACGGCGTCCGCGTCGGCCACGTCCACCGGTATCGTCAGTGCCTTGCCGCCGCACGAGCGGACCTCGTCGGCCGCCGCCTCGAGGCCCTCCTCCCCACGGGCGAGCAGCGCCACCCGGGCGCCTCGGTTGCCGTACTGGCGGGCGATGGCCCGACCGACGCCACCGGTCGCCCCGGTGATCACCACCACCTGATCTCGCGCACGTATATCCATGACATGGTCATTCCCATCCCGCGCCGGATCCAATCGACGACGTCCGCCCTGCCGCCGCCCGGTTAACCGGGCCCGCGAGGGGCATCCCATGCGGGTGGCCAGAACGGAGTACATGATCAACACCACTCCGGACCAGGTGTTCGCCGTGCTCGCCGACGGCTGGACGTACAGCGACTGGGTGGTCGGCACGGCCCACATCCGCAACGTCGACCCGGACTACCCCACCCCCGGCACGGCGATCCACCACAAAGCGGGGCCATGGCCAATGTCGGTGCGCGACAGCACCGTGGTGATCGATTGCGAGCAGGACCGCATGCTGCTGCTCCGGGTGGGGCTGTGGCCGCTGGGCGAAGGCCGGGTACACCTCGCCCTCACCCCGGTCGGTGACTCGGCCACCCGGGTCACGCTGGTCGAGTACTTTCCCGAAGGGCCGCTGCGCTGGTTGCACACGAAGGTCAACGACGTGGCTCTGCACTGGCGCAACAAGGAGTCGCTGCGGCGCCTGGCCGACCTCGCCACCCGCCGCGAAGCGGTCTGCCGCTGACCCGAGGATGAGCGCCGGGCGGGATCACCGGTAGACAGCCCGCTGCGCGGTCCGAATGCCAGCGGCGTACAGGTCACCCATCAGCGCGCGGTCGCGCGCCAGGGCCGCCCGCGCGGCGTTCGCACCCGGCGCGCCGTGCACGCCCCCGCCCGGGTGGGCGCTCGCGCTGGCGAGGTAGAGCCGGTCCACCGGGGTGTCGGCCCGACCCAGGCCGGGTACGGGCCGCAGGAACAGTTGCTGGTACGTCGCCGACGTGCCGGCGTTGATGGCGCCGCCCACCAGGCTCGGGTTCTCGGCCTCCAGGCGCTCCGGCCCCGCCACGTACCGGCCGACGACGAGATCGCGAAACCCCGGCGCGGTTTCCTCGATGACGCCCTCGATGCGTTCCACGTGCCGGTCGATGTCGGCGGCCGGCCACTTCTCCCGGCGCGGCAGGTGGGTGTAGGACCATAGCGACTCGGTACCGGCGGGCGACCGGGTCGGGTCCGCGGTGGTCATCTGGCCCAGCAGCAGGAACGGTCGCTCGGGCACCCGCCCGGCGGCGAGGTCAGCGGAGAAGTCGACGAGTCCTGAGGTGTCGGCGAGCAGGTGCACCGTGCCCGCTCGGCGCGCGGCCTCGGTCGCCCACGGCACCCGTCCGGACAACGCCCAGTCGATCTTGATCGTGGCGTCGTCCCAGCGGAAGTGCCGGAGATCCTCGACGAGGCGGCCGGGCAGCCGGTCGGGTCCGACCAGGTCGAGGAAGAGCGTCGGTGCGGGCACGTCGGCGAGTACCGCCCGGCGGGCCCGCCAGTGCCGGCCGTCGGCGGCGATCACCCCGAGCGCGCGGCCGTTGCCCACGACCACGCGCTCGACCGGCGTGTTCGTGACTATCTGACCGCCGTGGGCGCGCAGCCGGTTCGCCAGCGCGTCGGCGATCCGACCGGCGCCGCCCACCGGCACCGGAAACCCGTACTGCTGGCCGAGCATCGCCAGCAGCCACCCGTACCCGGCGCTGCCGCTCTCGACCGGTGACACGTCGGTGTGCAATGCGAGGCCGGCGATCAGCGCCCGACCGCCCTCGCCGTCGAACATCTCCTCGCCGAGCACCCGGGCCGGCAGCAGGAACCGGCGGGCCAGCCGGAGCAGGCCGGCCGTGCGCAGCCGGCGGGCCAGGGCGAGGCCGGGACGTACCGGCGGAAACGGTGTGAGCAGCGCCGCGACCAGCTCGTCGGTCAGCTCGCACCACCGCGCGTACTCCCGGCGCCAGCGCTGTCCATCGCCGGGCGCGAACTGATCCAGCGAGGCGGCGGTGACGTCGAGGTCGCGGTCGAGCACGACGCTACGCCCGTCGGGCAGCAGGTGAGCCAGCACGTGCGAGGCGTGCGTCCAGCGCAGTCCGTAGTCGGACAGCCCCAGCGCCCGCAGCGGAGGCGACGCGAACCCGAGCGGGTGGAACGCGCTGCACACGTCGGATTCGAAGCCCGGCGCCGCAAGGGGTGCCGAGCGGACGGCGCCGCCCACGTGGTCGGTGGCCTCGACCACCACAACGTCCCAGCCCGCGTCGGCGAGCATGTTGGCGGCGACCAGGCCGTTGTGGCCGGCCCCGACCACGACCGCGTCGACGGTCTCCCCGTCCATCAGAAGGTCCGCTGGTACAGCGCGCAGCCGTGGCACACCTCGGGCGGATCGTCCGCGGCGAGCCGACGACGGAACTCGCGGTAGGCGGTTGAATGCCAGATCTCGGCGAAGCTCTGCTCCGTCAGTCGGCCCAGCGCCACCCGGTCGTCACCCATCACCATGCAGCACGGCTGGACGACGCCCTGGCTGGTGATGTACACCGAGTCCCAGGGCCAGGTGCAGCCGGGCCGTCCGGGCTCGGGCGGCAGCGTCGACAGCCGGGGCAGACGCAGCGTCAGCCCATGCTCTAGCGCCGCCTGCTCGGCGGCGGCGAACGCCTGCTGTGCCGCGGCTGACAGAGCCGGCGGGGCAGGCGCGGCTGACAGGACCGGCGGGGCAGGCGCGGCCGGTAACGTCCACAGCCCTTCCGCCGCCGCGAACTCGCGGATGCCGGCGTAGCGGCCGGCCGGGTCGGTGTCGGAGAAGTCATGGCTCAGGTTCTGCACCCGAAGCTCGTTGACGCCGATGCCGGCCAGTAACCGCACCAGGTCGGGCAGTTCGGCGACGTTGCGGCGCATGGCGACGAAGACGACCCGTACCCAGGGCGTCGCGCTGCCCGCCGCCCGTTTCGCGGCCACCAGGCCGGCGAGGTTGGCAACCACGGCATCGAAGTGCGCGCCTTCGCGGATGCTCTCGTAGGTGCCGGCGGCGGCTCCGTCCAGAGAGACGTGCAGCCAGTCGAGACCGAGCCCGACGAGCTCGTCGGCGCGACGGCGGGTCAGCAAGGTGGCGTTGGAGTTGAAGCCGACGGTGAGCCCGCGCTGCTTGGCCTGCCGCACCTGGTCGACGAGGTAGGGCGACAGCAACGGCTCGCCAAGCCCCTGCATGGTCA
>JAOPWA010000331.1 GCA_025965915.1 Dactylosporangium sp.
ACGTCGCCCTCGGCGACCTTGTACTGCTTGCCGCCGGTCTTGACGATCGCGTACATCGGAGGCGGACTCCTGTCGTAGCTACTGGCGGGTGGATCGTTCCTCGCGGCAGCAAAGCGTTGACACGCAGGGCACGCAAGGACGCGACGCACGAGGTGCGCCGCAGACAAGAATACGTCATGAGGGGCCGAAGCCCCAAACGGGGTCAGGCGCAGTAGTCGGCGACGTCACTGAGGGCCGCCCCGCACAGGGCCGCCACGGCGAGCAGGCCTCGCATCGGGTCTCCGTCATGAGAAGCATCGGGTCTCCCTCATGAGAATCGGACATCCCCGAGGCTAGGCCCGGCCGTTCAAGGCCTTGGTGAGTTCGCCACCGCCTGCGATGCGAACCCACCAAGGCTCGTTGAAGTAACGGCTCAACCGCGCCGGCGGCGTCCCCTCCGGCGGGCACCCACCGGCTCTTCCTCGACATCCAGGCCGTCCTCGTCGAACCCGATCGCGGGTACGGGGTCCAGGCCGGCGAACGCCGCCTCGTGCCCGTTGAGGGCGTCGTCTTCGCCGGCCTCGACGACGACGGAGTCCGCGTCGACGACGTCCTCCGTGTCGAGGTCCTCGGCAGGGGCCGGCTCGGCCGCGGCAGCGCCCTTGCGCCGGCGCCTGCCACCGCGCCCGTTCTCGCTGGGCTCGTCGGCTCTGGCCGCCGGTACGTTCGCCGGGGCGGACGGCCCCGAGGAGGGGCGCCTTTCGGGTATGGGCTCGTGGTGGATGATCAAGCCCCGACCCTTGCACACCTCGCAGTTCTCACTGAACGCCTCGAGTAGGCCCTGACCGACGCGCTTGCGGGTCATCTGCACCAGGCCCAGCGAGGTGATCTCGGTGACCTGGTGCTTGGTGCGGTCACGACCGAGGCACTCGGTGAGCCGGCGCAGCACCAGCTCGCGGTTGGACTCCAGCACCATGTCGATGAAGTCGATGACGATGATGCCGCCCAGGTCGCGCAGGCGAAGCTGCCGCACGATCTCCTCAGCCGCCTCGAGATTGTTGCGGGTGACGGTCTCCTCGAGGTTGCCGCCCGTGCCGGTGTACTTGCCGGTGTTGACGTCAACGACCGTCATCGCCTCGGTGCGGTCGATGACGAGGTGACCGCCCGAGGGCAGGAAGACCCTGCGGTCCAGCCCCTTGAGGATCTGCTCGTCCACCCGCATCTCGTGGAACACGTCACCGGTGCCGCTGTACCGGCGTACGCGCGACACCAGGTCGGGCGAGACGTGCTGCAGGTACGGCTCGATCATCTCGGCGGCCTGGGTGCCCTGGATGACCAGTTCGCGGAAGTCCTCGTTGAACAGGTCCCGGACCACCCGGATCAACAGGTCGGGCTCCTCGTACAGCAGCTTCGGCGCACCCGACTCGCCGGTGCGGGCGTGGATGTCCTCCCACTGCGCCTGCAGTCGCTTCACGTCGCGGGCCAACTCGTCCTCGGACGCGCCCTCGGCCGCCGTACGCACGATCACGCTGGCGCCGTCGGGTACGAGGTTCTTGAGCACGTCGCGCAGTCGCTTGCGCTCGACGTCGGACAGCTTGCGGCTGATGCCCGAGGCGTTGCCGTTGGGCACGTACACCAGGTGCCGCCCGGACAGGGCGATGTGGCTGGTCAGACGGGCGCCCTTGGTGCCGATCGGGTCCTTGGTGACCTGCACGAGAACCGAGTCGCCGGACTTCAGCGCCTGCTCGATGGTGCGGGTGCGGCCCTCCAGTCCGGAAGCCTCCCAGTTGACCTCGCCGGCGTACAGGACGGCGTTGCGGCCGCGCCCGATGTCGACGAAGGCAGCCTCCATGCTCGGCAGCACGTTCTGCACCCGACCGAGGTACACGTTGCCGACCATCGTCGCCGCGCTGGCCCGGGACACGTAGTGCTCCACGAGGATGTCGTCCTCGAGCACCCCGATCTGGGTACGGTCGTCCTTCTGCCGTACGACCATGACCCGGTCGACGGCCTCGCGGCGGGCGAGGAACTCCGACTCGCTCAGGATCGGCGGGCGGGTGCGCCGCTGCTCGCGCCCGTCGCGACGGCGCTGGCGCTTGGCCTCCAGCCGGGTCGAGCCGGAGACGCCCTGCACCTCGTCACGGTCGCGGGTCGGACGCGGCTCACGGATCTTGACCACGGTGTTCGCCGGGTCGTCCGGCGCGGCGTCGACGTCACCCGAGCCCTTGCGGCGGCGGCGCCGGCGCCTGCGCGTCACGCCCTCGTCGGCCTCGGCCTCCGCCTCGTCGTCGGACTCTTCGGCCTCTTCAGCTTCTTCGGTCTCGTCAGCGGCGTCGGCGTCGGCGTTGTCCTCGTCGCCGTACCCGCCCTTGCCGCGGCCCCGGCCACGGCGGCCCCGCCGCCGGCGGCGGCGCGCTGCCGCGCTGTCGTCGTCTTCGTCGCCGGCCTCGTTGTCGACCTCGTCGACCTCGTCGACCTCGTCGACCTCGTCGACCTCCGGCTCGACCTCGACCACCGCCGCGGCGGGCTCAGCGGCCTCGGCGCGCCGACCCCGCCTCCGCCGGGACGCGTGGGCCGCCTCGGCCTCGGCCTCGATCTCGGCGGCGGTCGGCGGCATGAACAGCAACGCGGTGCTCGGGGCCACCCGTTGGCGGGAGGACCTGGGGGGCTCCGCGTCCTCCACTGCGGGCTGCGCCTCGACGGCGGGTTCGGCCTTCACGGTCCGCCTGCGGGTGCGGGAGGTACGGGTGGCCGGGCCGCTCGCGGCGTCATCGCCGGTCTGGACCGGCGTGGTGTCAGCGCGGGTCTCGTCCGGCGCGGTGCCGGTCGGCGTGGCCGTGACGGCCAGCGTCGGCTGCACGGCTGAGGCTGGTTGACCGGCGGTCACCGGCTCGGCGGGAGCCGCCTCGGCCGGGACGGCCTTCGTGGTGCGTCGCCGGGTGCGGCGGGGAGCTGGCGCGTCCCCGGTGGTCGGCTCCGCCGCGGCGGGCCTTTCGGTGCCCCTGGCGACGGGGTTGTCGGTGCCTGCGGCGTTTGCCGGGGCGTCATTTCCTGGTGCGTTGCTGTTCGCTGCTCCAGGCTCGTTATCGAGCATTCGGACTTTCTCCAGTTCTGGGGCCCCCGGGCGCGTACGAACGCTGCCACGCAGGGACACCTAGTTGTGCCGACGACCTGCCCGAAAATCCGGACCAACCGCCGAAGTCTGCAACTCCGTCAGGCCGACGAAGTTCCGATGACGGCAACATCGCGATCCGCAGCGAGCGGATCGACCAGCTCCCCCTGCGCCGTCAGCGTGCCCTGGGCCAGTCGGGTCGCGCGAGGCGGCACCGGCAGCGCCAGGTCGGCCGCCACACGCAGGCCGGACAGGACGTCATCGGGTCGAACGGAAGGGGTGACCTGCCGTACGACAAGGTCGAGTATTGCACACGGTACGCCGACGACCTCGGAAGGTGTCACATCCGAGGCCTGTGTCGCACCTAGCCGCACTACAGGACCACGCGCGTCCAGGGTGCGCCTGCCCTGTTTGGTCAGGCGCTCCACCGGCACCTCCGGTGCGGCGAGGAACGCGTCGACAGCGCGGCGCGCGGCCTCGGCGTCCACCCCAGGCAATTCTATCCGCCACGCCGACGCGTCGATCCGGTCGGCGAGGCTGCCGCCGGCAGCCTCGACGGCGTCGAGCACGTCCAGGCCCGGCGAGAGCGCGACGTCGAGCGCCTCGACCAATCGCGCCGGATCGACCCGGTCCCGTAGCCCGATCTCCAGGTACTCCGCCTCGCTGGCCACCCCCGTGGGCGCCGCCGACGCGTAGGAGATCTTCGGGTGCGGGGTGAAGCCCTGCGAGTAAGCGATGGGCACCCCCGCCCGCAGGATCGCCCGTTCGAACGCGCGGGCGAAGTCCCGGTGCGACGTGAAGCGCATCGGCCCGCGCTTGGCGTAGCGCAGCCGGACGCGCTGCACGATCGGCGCCTGCCCGCCTTCCGGCTGGTTCTTGGGACGACCGCTCACTGTGCTAGCTCCTGTTCGCGACTGCGGGGCTCGCTTCGCTCACTCCTCGCGCTCACGATGGCACCTTCAGGCCGGTGTTGACCGGGGTGATGGGCAGGAGCTTGGCGCCGGTTGGCCCGATCTGGATCTCGGTGTCCATGCTCGGGCAGACGCCGCAGTCGAAGCACGGCGTCCAGCGGCAGTCAGCCTGCTCGTACTCGGTCAGGGAGTCCTGCCAGTCCTGCCACAGCCACTCTTTGTCCAGCCCGGAGTCGAGGTGGTCCCAGGGCAGGACCTCGTTCTCGTCACGCTCCCGGGTGGTGTACCAGTCGAGATCCACGTCGAAGGCCGGCAGCGTCTCCCCCGCGGCATCCACCCAGCGCTGGTACGAGAAGTGCTCCGACCAGCCGTCGAAGCGCCCACCGGCCTCCCATACCCGCCGGATGACCGCGCCCACCCGCCTGTCGCCACGGCTGAGCAGGCCCTCGATCAGGGACGGCTGGCCGTCGTGGTAGCGGTACCCGATCGCCCGGGCCAGCGACCGATTCGAGTTGATCTCCTGCTTGAGCAGCTTGAGGCGGTTGTCGATCGTCTCCGGTGAGGCCATGGACGCCCACTGGAACGGGGTGTGCGGCTTAGGTACGAACCCGCCGATCGACACCGTGCAGCGGATGTCCTTGGAGCCGGTCGCCGCGCGGCCGGCCTTGATGACCTCGTGCGCGAGCCGGGCGATCTGCAGGACGTCCTCGTCGGTCTCGGTCGGCAGCCCGCACATGAAGTACAGCTTGACCTGCCGCCAGCCGTTGGTGTACGCCGTGACGACGGTGCGGATCAGGTCCTCTTCGGACACCATCTT
>JAOPWA010000587.1 GCA_025965915.1 Dactylosporangium sp.
CCGCGAGACTGATCAGACCGGGGAGTAACAACCACGACGGCACCGCGAGGCGGTGCCGCGTGGTGATGTCGGGCACGGCTTGCCACGCGATAAGCCGAACTCGGGATAAAACAGCCATCTGGAGCAAGATCCTCAAGGGCAGCGGGCGACGGTGCGCCCCAGAGACTAGACGACTGAGATGGCTTACGTATCCCGCCTCATGGCCCGACGCGGCGGCCCACCGGCTCGTACCGACCCAGCGCCTCCCCCTCGTCCAGGCGGATCACCCGCCGGTCGGTGACGATCGCGGTTACCAGCGAGTGCGGGGTCACGTCGAACGCGGGATTGACCGCGTCGGCGCCCTCCGGCACGGAGGCGACCCCCTGAAACGACATCACCTCCGCCGCGCCCCGGTCCTCGATGTCGACCGCGTCACCCGAAGGCGTGTCCAGGTCCACCGTCGACTCCGGCGCCACCACGAGAAACGGAATGCCGGCGGCCCGCGCGCCGAGCGCGTGCGCGTACGTGCCCACCTTGTTGACCACGTCACCGTTGGCGCAGATCCGGTCGGCGCCCAGGATCACCGCGTCGACCTCGCCGCGAGCCATCAGGAACGGGCCGGCGCCGTCGACGGCCACCCGGTACGGGATACCGGCCCGGCCCAGTTCCCAGGCCGTCAGCCTCGCCCCCTGTAGCAACGGGCGGGTCTCGCTGGCCACCATGCCGGCCAGCGCACCACGCCTGTGCAGCTCGAACGCGACGGCGAGCGCGGTGCCACCGGTCACCGTGGCGAGCGCGCCGGAGTTGCAGTGGGTCAGCAGCCGGGGCCGCTCCCCGCACAGTGACGTAACCAGGTCGGCACCGAGCCGGGCCATCCGTTCCGCACTGTCGATCTCCTCGTCGCGGATGCGTAACGCCTCTTCCAAGGCTGCATCCGGGCCACCCGGTAACCGGTCTGCGACCCGCTGAACGCAGCGGGCCAGATTGACCGCCGTCGGGCGCGCCGTCCGTACCCGGTCCACCGCGGCGGCCAACCCGTCCCCGTCGCCTGCGAACTGGCGTGCGGCCAAGGCGACGCCGAACGCGCCGGCCACCCCGATCGCAGGGGCACCACGGACCGCGAGGCGGCGTACGGCCTCGACCAGTTCGTCTACGGTGGACAGCCGCAATATCCGCGTCTCGCCCGGCAGCGCGGTCTGATCGACGATCTCCACCGCATCGTCGACCCAGTCGATGGTCCGCATCGGTCCAACGTACCGATTAACGTCGTCCCCATGGCCGCCCGTGACCCGATAGAAGACCTGCGTCGCATCGCATTCCTGCTCGAGCGCGCCCACGAGGCGACCTACCGGGTGAAAGCGTTCCGGACGGCCGCCGCCACGCTCGCCGCGCTGCCCGCCGACGAGGTCGCCGAGCGGTCCGCCGCCGGTACCCTCACCAAGCTGCCCGGCGTCGGCGACGTGACCGCCCGCTGCGTGGCCGAGTCCCTCGCCGGCGAGGAGCCGGTCTACCTGCGCCGCCTGCTGGACACCGAGGGCACCGATCTCGACGAGGCGACCACCGCGCTGCGAAACGCGCTGCGCGGCGACTGCCACAGCCACTCCGACTGGTCGGACGGCGGGTCACCGATCGAGGAGATGGCGCTGGCCGCGGTCGAACTGGGCCACGAGTACCTGGTGCTGACCGACCACTCGCCGCGCCTGACGATCGCGCGCGGCCTGTCGGCCGACCGGCTGCGCGAGCAACTCGACGTGGTGGCCGCGCTCAACGAGAAGCTGAGCGAACTGGCCTCGCAGGGCGTCATCAAACCCTTCCGCCTGCTCACCGGCATAGAGGTCGACATCCTGCAGGACGGTTCACTCGACCAGTCCGACGAGCTGCTGGCGCGGCTGGACATCGTGGTGGCGTCGGTACACAGCAAGCTGCGCGACGAGTCCGCGGTGATGACCGAGCGGATGGTGACGGCGCTGGCCAACCCGCACATGGACATCCTCGGCCACTGCACCGGGCGACTCGTCACCGGCCGGACGCGGCCGGAGAGCACGTTCGACGCGGACACCGTGTTCGGCGTGGCCGCGGAGTACGACAAGGCCATCGAGATCAACAGCCGCCCGGAGCGGCTGGACCCTCCGAAGCGGCTGCTGCGCCGGGCGTACGAGTTGGGCTGCCGGTTCACCGTCGACACCGACGCGCACGCCCCCGGTCAGCTCGACTGGCTACCGTACGGCTGCGCGCGCGCCATCGCCTGCGGTGTCGACCCGGAGCGCATCGTCAACACGATGCCGGCCGGCGGGCTGCTCGAGTGGGCCCGCTCCCATGGCTGACCCTCCCTTCGTCCACCCTTGTGCAGGTCAGGGCCGTCCGCTGCCGGTGCGCCCCGATCCCAACGGTCCACTAGGGTCAGACACGTGGATCGTGTAAATGACATCGCCGACCGGTACGTGGACGAGTGGGCCTCGCTGGACCCGACCGGGGCGACCCACGCCGGCATCGCAGGCCATGACGACCGGATGACCGACCTGTCCCCGCAGGGGTATGCCGCCCGGGCCGACCTCGACCGGCGCACCCTCGCCCAACTCGGCGCCGCGACCCCCTCGGACGAGCGCGAACGGGTGGCGAAGGAGGCCATGCAGGAGCGGTTGGGCCGGTCGCTGACCCTCTACGACGCCGGCGATGTCACCAGCGAGGTCAACGTCATCGCGAGCGGTCTGCACTACGTACGTGGCGTGTTCGACCTGATGCCCACGTCAGGTGAGGAGGCTGGGGTCAACATCGCCGCCCGAATGGCGCTCGTGCCGGATGCGCTGGCCCAGTGGCGGCAGACCCTGCTACACGCCGCGGATCAGGGGAACGTGTCGCCGCGCCAGCAGATGATCGAGGTCGCCAAGCAGTGCGACATCTGGACCGACCCGGCCGGCGACAACTTCTACGCCGCCCTGGCCGAGCGTGCCGGCGCGGGGGCCAGCGAGGCGTTGCGCGCCGACCTGTCGCGCGCCGCCGGCCAGGCCCGTGAGGCGACCGCCGAGACCGGTCGGTTCCTGCGCGGGCAACTGGCGCCGCGGGGGCGGGAGAAGCAGGCCGCCGGCCCCGAGCGGTACGAGCGGGCCATCGGCTACTTCCTCGGCGCCGACATCGACGTGTACGAGGCCTATGCGTGGGGCTTCGATGAGCTGGCCCGCCTTGAGGCGGACATGCGCCAGGTGGCCGACAAGATCGTCCCAGGCGGGTCGGTCGACGACGCGGTCGTCGCCCTGGACGCCGAGCCGGCGCGCAACATCGTCGGCAAGGAGGCCTTCCGCCACTGGATGCAGGAGCTGGCCGATCGCGCGATCCACGAGCTTCACGGGGCGCACTTCGACATCCCGGAGCAGGTTCGACGTATCGAGTGCTGCCTCGCCCCGACCTCCGACGGCGCCATCTACTACACGGGCCCCAGCGAGGACTTCTCCCGCCCGGGGCGGATGTGGTGGGCGGTGCCGCAAGGCATCGACACGTTCTCGACGTGGCGGGAGGTGACGACGGTCTACCACGAGGGCGTGCCGGGTCACCACCTGCAGATCGGGCAGACGGCCGTCCGCGCCGAACTGCTCAACCGCTGGCAGCGACTGCTGTGCTGGTGCTCGGGCCACGGCGAGGGCTGGGCACTGTACGCCGAACGCCTCATGGACGAGCTGGGCTACCTCGCCGACCCGGGCGACAAGCTGGGCATGCTCGACGGCCAGACGTTCCGGGCCGCCCGGGTCATCGTCGACATCGGCATGCACCTGGAGCTGGAGATTCCGCGGGACAACCCCTTCGGTTTCCACCCCGGTGAGCGGTGGACGCCGGAGCTGGGCTGGGAGTTCATGCGGGCGCACTGCCGGGTGCCGGACGAGAACCTCCGCTTCGAGGTCAACCGCTACCTTGGCTGGGCCGGGCAGGCACCGGCGTACAAGATCGGCGAGCGGATCTGGCTACAGGCACGCGCGGAAGCGCGGGCACGTAAAGGCTCGGCCTTCGACCTGCGCGCGTTCCACCGGAACGCGCTCAACCTGGGCTCGCTGGGTCTGGATCCGCTGAAGGCCGCGCTCGCGCGCGTCTAGATCGGTTGTCCGGTCCGCTCGACGGCATTACCGCCGTGGCGTGCCGTGCACGCCGGTCACACCTCGCTGATGTGAAGATCCTTCCCGGTCAGCGTGTGACAGTGCACGAACGCCAGGTCGATGGTGACGTTCGTGAACTTGATGCTGGAGAAGGTGAGGTGTGGGGGTAGCGGTGGCTGCGACTCGGGCGTGTACGTCGACGTCAGGATCGGCGGCAGCGGGATACTGATCGGGATCACCGGCAGTCCCAGTGCGGCGAGCGTGCCCGTGAACTTGGGCGTGTAGAACGTGACGCTACCTTCGGTCGTGAGCTGGGTGCTCGTGATCAGCGTGCTCTTGCCGCTGATGGGCTCACCCATCTTCAGCGAGAAGGGCGTCGTCACGGCCTTCGACATGGTGAACTTGAGCACCTTCATCGTGCCGGTCTTGGTGGGCAAGTCCGTCACGCCTTCGTACGTGAAGTTATCCATGACCTGGGACGACCCGGTCAGTAACCCCGGGAACAGAGAGGCTGGCAGCTGGCCAGGATCTGCCGCAGCAGAGGTGATGCAAGAGCCGGTCGACGCCGACTTGGACGCCTGCGGACGGCTGGACGCGCCCCCGGGCAGGTTCGGGGGGACGGGTACCGCCGAGAGGCCCGGGAGGACGCTACTGGCGCTCGTACTCGCACTGGGGCTGGGGCTGGGCGAGGGGGCTGCGGTGGGGGTGGATTCTTTGCCGCCGCCGAAGAGCTTGCTGACCCCGTCGACCAAACCGTTCCAGGCATCGACGAGCGGGTTACCGCTGCCCTTGGAATCCGCGGACGAGGCGGAATTTGGCGACGCGGAGAGCGACCCGGAGGGGGCGGGCTGGGGGGTACCAGAGGCGGCGCCACTCTGGGGCGCCGCGGCCTGCCCAGTCTTGCTCGGCGAGGCCTTCGGGGTCGCCGCAGCCGAGACGCGCGGCGTCGGGCAGGGGGCGGCAGACGCCGATTCCGGTTGGTGAAAGATCGTGAGCAGCACGGCGGCGAGGGTCACCGGCACCAGAGTGATCGCCAGCAACCGGCTGTGGTTGCCGCCGGAGCTCGTGCCGTAGGGGGGTGGCTCCTCCTCGCTCTGGCGTGACCCGGTCGGCGACGAGCCCCACCACCGCTCCGGATCCTGCACCTGCCGCGGGATCGGGATCTCGGCCGTGTCGCCGTACGCCGAGACATTCCCGTACGGCTGTCCGTGGTCGTACCGGGGCTGCGGTTCGGTGCCCTGCTCCGTGGCAGCAGCCGGCGCGGATGCGTAGCCGGCCGGCTCACCCGCCTCCGGCTCGTCGGCCCCCGGCTCGTCGGCCCCCGGCTCGTCGGCTTCGGTCGGCGCGCCCGCCGTCGGAGTGGTGACGAGAATCGGCGTCCACGCGATGGTGAGGGCGCCGCCGATGATTCCGAGCAGCAGGCCGACCAAGAAGCCGCCGAGGTTGACGCCGATCAGCGAGTACACAGCGACGAGTGAGCCCAGGATCCCGTAGAACAGCCGCAGGTTGGGCGTTATCCAGGACCCCGCGCCGCAGAGCACCACCATCGCCGGGACCACGTACGACAGGAATCCCGTCGGGCCGATATGTACCTGCATGGCGCCGAGATTCAGGTTGCCGCTGAGGAACAGCTCGACGCCCGACAGGATCAGCAGCAGTCCACCCCAGAAAGGGCGCACCCGCCGCCAGCGGCGGAAGCTCTCCCAGGCGCCAGCGGCCTTACTCGCCTCCGGCGCGTGTGCGCTTCGCACGTACTCCTCCAGCATTCGAACGGTCGGGGCTTACGACGCGGTCGAGGCCCGCGGACGCCAGGGCGTCGCGGGCCTCGTGCCGTACGTCAGAAGCACTCCTCGGGACCCTTGGGGGTGGTGTTCACGTCCACGTAGAGGTGCAGTCCGTTGAGCGTGAAGCTGGACGCCGTGGTGGACCAGGAGACCTGCTTGAGGTGCTGGATCACAACCTTGTCGGCCTTCTGGCCAAAGGAGCCCGGTGCGCCGTTGGGGTCACCGGCGGGGTTGAGCGTTCCCGCGTCCTGACCAATGTTGATGTTGGTGAACGTCGCGTCACCCTTCAGATCGGTCATGTCGATCAGCAGGTCCTTGGCGTGGGCCTGGTTGTTGATGTCATCACCCGCGTGGATGACCAAGCTGACCGGCAGGCCGGGGACCTTGACCGACTGGCACAACTTGTACAGGTCGGCGCTGGCGATGGCGGAGGTCGCGACCGCGTGGTTCCTGGTGTCAGTCGGGTCGTTCCGCCTGGCCCCGTTCGGTGAAGCGAGTCCGCCGTACTGGACGAAGCCGGTGCCAGTGAGCGTCTCGGCCGCGACCTTGAACTGCTGGCCCGAGACGGCGAACTGCGCGGGCACCGCGCCGTTGGCCATCCCGGTCATGAGAGCACCCGCGGCCACAGCGGCGGGGAGCACCACAGCGGCGAACCGCCGCCACCTGATACGACCCTGTACCGGGTCGCCTTGCGCATCCTTCACGGAAGTTCCTCCTCGCGAGTGGTGTCACCAGCGCGGCCGCGGGGGGATGCGGCTGGGGGTGATGCTGGTGACGAGATGCGTGAAGCACCTGTCGGCGCCACACCGGCCGCACGGATCGACGTCGGCGGGGGCGGGGCGTGCGAGTGATGTTGCCGTGGTGGGCCGCCGCATACAAGCCCGCGCTACTCGCCGGTAACCAACATTCCGATCAATCCATACCCTCAGTGACCAGATCAGCGATGTGGGCACAATCACAGATATGCATTAGTCAGACAAATGCGAACTAAATGACGCTGTGAGCACTACCACAAGTAGCCGAAAAGTCCTCTGATTACGTTTCAGTAACGAAGCACCAAAACATCTTCAGGACTGCCTTTACCTGCAAGTTCAGTTACCTTGCGCTAATCCAATGGGCACCGTAGGCGACCAATGGCTACCCCTTGGCAAACCCTTTACCTGATACATCGGATGAACGAACTCATCTGCAACAGGCTTTCGCACTGGTGCGAAGTGCGTCACAACGCAGCGCTCAAAGCCTGACCATTCCCATTAATATTCACTGATGGGTGGTGGATGGCCGAGCACGCTGCGTATCGATTGCTGATAGCAGCTATTCCGCTGGAGGGAAGCCGCAGAACTCGTTGCCCTCGGGGTCGGCGAGCACCCACCAGCCGACGTCGCCGCCCCGGTCGCGCAGCACAACCGCCCCGGCCTCAACAAGCGCATCCGGCGTCTGGTCGCTCAGGTCGACATCCCAGTGCACCCGGTTCTTGACCACCTTGGGCTCCGGGACTTCCGCGAAGACCCAGGCCCGCCATGGGAACCCGGCCGCGGCCTCGACCCAGGCGAACGAACCCTCATCGGGGCGCTTCGCCTTGCCGCCGGTGACATCGGCCCACCAATTGGCCTGCGCCCAGGCATCGCCACAATCCACCACCAACTCGAACACTCCGGGGGGCGTGGCGGCCGCGGGATTCGGTGGGAACGCGCAGAACTCGTTGCCCTCCGGGTCGGCCAGAACCCACCACGGATCCTCGCCCGGCTCGCGCACGACGGTCGCGCCCGCCCGCAGGATGGCAGCGGGGCCGGGCTCGGCTAGGCGGAGGTCGAGGTGGACGCGCGTCTTGCCGGTGCGCGGCTCCGGTACGGGGTCGATCCAGACCACTTCCCCCGCGCTCCGTCCTGGCGGGGGATCCAGTCGGGCCGAGCCATCACCTCGGTCGACGGGCGAGGCGCCGAGCACCGATGCCCAGAACCGTGCCTGGGAGAGCGCGTCTCCCGCATCCATGCAAAGGTCCTTGAAGGCGGCAACGGTCATGGCATCCATCTTTGTCCAATCGACCCACCGACGCTCGGTAACGGCATATTGCCGGTTTAGCGGTTTCACCCCGCATTTGCGGGGACCCGAGAAGCATGGCTGGAGTCGTCGGATGCCGCAGGGCCCGGGCCTGCCGGGACCGCTGTCGGTACAGGTGCGGTAGAGCTCGGTCCGGATGTGCTGATTCCGTCGGGGCGACAAGCGCCCCCGGCCGGGGCCAACGGGCTACGCCGTCCCGGGTACGGCCGCCAATGTGCGGCCTAGAGCTACTCCGCTATCTCTGCGGGTGCAGTTGCTGGTTCCTGGCGCTGATCTCCCTGATCAGGTCATCCCTGCGCATCTGCTCGACGCCCGGTATGCCCTGCTGGCGGGCCAGTTCCTGCAGCTGCGGCATCTGTAGGGCGCGCAGCTCGCTCTCGTACAGATCAGGAGTGTTGGGGCTCTGGTTACCCGGGATGAACTTTCCCTCGGCCGTCTGGCCACTGTCACCAGCCTGGCTCTGGCCACCAGCCTGGCCCTGGCCACCGGCCTGCTCGCCCGCCGTCTGCGGCTGCCCCTCACCACGGGCCTGCTCGCCGTCCCCCTGTCGTTGGCCCCCGGCGCCAGCCGGCTGCTCCTCGCGATGCCGGGCGCTGATCTCTCTGATCAGGTCGTCCCTGCGCATATGGTCGATGCCCGGTATACCTACCCGCTGAGCCAGCTCGATCAACTGCGGCATCTGCATGCGGCGAAGCTCGGACTCGTACAGGTCAGGCGTGTCGGGGCTCTGGTTACCCGGAATGAATTTTCCCTCTGTCATACGAGCCCGCTACCCCGGGTAACCGAGACTTATCCTCCGGCCGGGCAGTCAGGCGCGCATGACGGTGGCGATGGGGATGCGGGCAGCGCGGACGGCGGGAACGAAGCCGCCGAGCACGCCGGCTATCAGCCCGGCGACGACCCCCGCGACGCCGGCCTGCCAGGGAAACGCGACGTTCTGCAGGAACGGCTCCCGACCGCCGAGGACAGCGCTGAGCAGCTTCAGACCCACCGCCCCGACGCCGATCGCGGCCGCGGCGGTGAGCAGGCCGGTCAGCAGGGTCTCAGCGAGCACGATTCCCGCCAGCAGCGACCGTGGTGTGCCCACGGCGCGGCGAAGCGCGAACTCCTCGATACGTTCACCCACGGTGGCGAGCCCGACATTGAGGATGCCGGCGACACCGATGAGCAGGACAAGACCGGCCATGCCCAGGAATATCCATCGCATGATGGCCAACTCCTTCGCGGCACGGTCCCTGGAATGGATCGGCTCGGAGTGGATCTGATCAGCGGATATTCCACTGGCCACCAGCCGGGCTCGTAACGTCTGCTCGAGGTCGGTCGCCAAGGGTGACATGAGCACCTGCAGGCCTCCGCCGTTGCCGCCACTCAGCGCCGCTTCCGGCAACCAGTTCTGCAGCTCGTCCGCACGCACGTACGCGACCGGCTGGTACCCGCCGTCGTCGACTACGCCGATGATCTGCGGGGTCGGGTTTGCGGTGGCGCCGTCGATACGCATCTCCGCGGGTACCCGGTGCATGGCGAAGCCCTTGGCCGCCTGCCGGTTGATCACGATCCGGGGGGACAGCGACGGCGCCGAGGAGAAGTCCAGCCACTGCCCGGCCTCCGCTCGGTAGGGCCGGAACTGCCGGATGTCACCGGTTATCGCGGTCAGTTGCAGCTCGATCGCCTCGCCCGACGGCGCCTGGTTGGCAGCCGGGTCCCCAGGGCCGTGGCAACCGCTCGCATCGCACATGGTGTAGGACTGGCCGGGACCGTCGAACGCATTTCCGCCGGGGTTCACCGGACTCACCCCGGGCTCACCGATGATCGCCCTGGTGCTCGTGACGGCGACCGCGTCCGACCTGCCCCGCAGCGTCTCGAGGGCGAGCGGGAGCGCCTTGCCCTGGGACGGCAGGTACATCTGCACGGTCCCGTCCTTGCCCTGGGTCAGTTCGGAGTTCGACAGCAGGGCGTGTTCGGCGATCGAGGCGCCCGTCTGGACGATCACGACGGCCTGTACACCCAGGAACAGGCTCACCATGGACAGGAAGGTGCGGAGTTTACGGGCGCGGATGCCCTGCCCTCCGATGATCAAGGAGGAACGGAGCCGTCCAGACAGTCCGATCACACGCCGACCCTCTCGATTGCCGGGGCCAGGACCCCGTCGGTGAGTTCGAGGACCCGCCCCATCCGGTCGGCATGGTCGCGGTCGTGGGTGACCAGAATCAGTCCACAACCTCGCTCGGTTGCCGCCTGCAGTGCGCCGATCACCACGTTGCCCGTCTCGGTGTCCAGAGCACCGGTCGGCTCGTCGGCCAGCAACAACCTCGGCTCGCGTACCAGAGCCCGGGCGATGGCGACCCGCTGCTGCTCACCCCCGGACAGCCGGGGCGGCTTGTGCTTGGCCAGGTGCGCGATGCCGACCTGGTCGAGCGCGGCCATGACCTTCGCTTTGCGTTTGCGACGGGGCAGCCAACCCTGGCCGTTCACGAGAGCCATGGCTACGTTCTGGGCCGCGGTCAACTGTTTGAGTAGGAAGAACCGCTGGAAGACGAACCCGAACTCGGCGCTGCGCAGCGCGGCGGCCTTCCGTTCGGGCAGCCGGGTGATGTCGCGGTCGCCCAACAGGTACTGGCCGCCGTCTGGCCGGTCGAACAAGCCGATCAGGCTGAGCAGAGTGCTCTTCCCCGACCCGGAGCGACCAAGGATGGCAACGCTTTCACCACTGTGGACGGTCAAGTCCACTCCGGACAGGATGCTGCGTGGCTCACCCTGCCCCTTGAGAGACTTGGTGACAGCGGTGAGTTGGATCAGCGGAGTCATTTCGGCTCCGCCGGGGTGGGTCCGCCATCGGTCCCGGGCTTGGCGGGTGGCAGGTTAGGGCCGGGCACCGCGACGGTCTCGTCGCCGGTCAGCCCAGACTTGATCTCCACGACCTTCCCGTCGGACAGTCCGAGCACCACGTCTCTGGTCTCGCGACCTCGATCGGGCCTGACGACGTCGACCTTGCCTTTGCCCTGCGTACCAGCGACGGCCTCGACAGGGAGCACGAGTACGTTCGTGGCCTTCTCAGTCACGACCTCAAGGGTCGCGGCGGCACCGTTGATCAGCTTCACGTCGGCGGGCGGGGTGCACACCAGCCGCAGGCCGGTTGGTTCGGACGGCGCGGTCGCGCCGTTGCGATCCGCTCCTCCCGACCCGGAATCGGCCGGTGGTGGGGCCTGCTTGCCGGGCGGTTGGTTCGCCGGCCCGGTCGGCGCGGGGGCGGGCGGCTCCGGAATGGTCCCGGCGGGCAGGGCGGCGATCGTGCCGAGCACCGCGCAGGCGAAGGGTCCGGGGCCATTCTTGATCTGCGCCTGTACGGAGGTCAGCGCGTCCGAGAGCTTGTATGCCTGTGCGGCGTCGATGTCGGCGACGATGCCGTATCCCGCGAGCTTCGCCGAGACGACGGGCATCCCGGTGGTCACGGTGGACCGGTCGGCCACCAGCCGGCCGGCGAGCGTCGCCCCTGCCGGCACCTCCACGCGATTTGGCTTGCCGTCAGCCCAGACGCTCGCCACCCAGGTGGGCTTGGTCGGGGTGCTCTGCGCAGGCTTGACGTCGAGGTAGCGCACCTGCCCGCCGACCGGAGCCACCAGGCCGAAGACCGGATTCATGGTGACTTTGCCCGAGAGGCTCACCCGGTTGGCCAGATCCTGGCGGGCGGGCTTCGCGGTGGTCATGGTGGCGCCACGAGCGGCGAGTTCAGGGTTGCCCGCCTTCGGCCCCGAGGAGCCGCACCCGGCAACCGTAGTCGCGACCACTGCCAACACGCCCACGCGGAGCAAAAGTTGCCTTCGCACCCGTAACCCCCACTGGATTGCTTCCGGTTCGACAAACATCTGAGAAGACGTGGGGCTGACCAGGAAATGTCGCGTTTGGACCGCCCCCGAACGGCGAAGCCTGAAGGATAGGGCGCCGGGTCAAGCGCCCGGAGCGTATCGGACTACAGTCCTACCTGACCGTCCACACAGGTGACCGTGCCACCCGTGACCCAGGTCGTGCCGCCGCGGTCGCGGGAGACGTGGACGCGTCCGAGCCCTGATCAGGGGCGAGGACCGAGCAGCGAGGTGTTCTCATGTACGTCCCCGGGCACTTCGCCGCTGACGATGCCGCCGTACGCGAACTCCTGGCCAACCACGGCGCGGCCGACCTGGTCACTGCGACGCCGCAAGGGCTGCTCGCGACGTTGCTGCCTTTCGTGTACGACCCGGAGGTGGGCGACCACGGCGCTCTGCTCGGCCATGTCGCCCGCAACAACGAGCAGTGGCAGCAGCCGGCGCTCGGCGAGGCGCTGGTCATCGTCCGTGGGCCCGACGCGTACGTGACGCCCTCCTGGTACGCCACCAAAGCCGAGCACGGCCGGGTGGTACCGACCTGGAACTACGTGACCGCCCATGTGTACGGACGCCTGGTCGTCCACGACGATCCCGCCTGGCTGGACTCGTTGGTGCGCCGGCTCACCGACCGGCACGAGGCGACCAATCCGCTGCCGTGGTCGGTGGACGACGCGCCGCCGAAGTTCATCTCGGGACAACTGCGCGCGATCGTCGGCGTCGAACTGGTCATCGGCCGCGTCGAGGCCAAGGTCAAGCTCAGCCAGAACCGGTCCAGGGCCGACATCGACGGGGTGATCACCGGGCTGGAAGCGCGCGGCGACGCCGCCAGCGCCTCAGCCATGCGGGCCGCCAATCGCCCGTCTGAGCGCTGACTTTCCGCCATCTTTCAGGTCCTGATTGTTAGTCATCAATCCCTTGTGCGAGGGGGTACAAACGTCGATGCTCATCGTCATACTTCGATAACTGGAGGACTGATGACAAACCCGACGCAAGGCACACCCACCTCCAAGCGCCGGAGAAGACTCCGCCTGCTGGCCGGCCTATCAGCCATGGCCACCGCGGCGGTCCTCGCCATCCTCACCCCCACCCCGGCGAGCGCCGCGCCCGCCGGCCTCCCCGGCATGGACGTCTCCGGACACCAGGGCAACGTCAACTGGTCGGCCGCCTGGAACAACGGAGCCAGATTCGCCTACGTGAAGGCGACCGAAGGCATCGGCTACACGAACCCGTACTTCGCCCAGCAGTACAACGGCTCGTACAACGTCGGCATGATCCGCGGGGCGTACCACTTCGGGCTCCCCGACCGCTCCAGCGGAACCACCCAGGCGAACTACCTTGTCGACCACGGCGGAGGCTGGTCCAAGGATGGCAAGACACTTCCGGGTGCGCTCGACATCGAGTACAACCCGTACGGCGCCACGTGTTACGGCAAGTCCGCCAGCGGCATGCAGACCTGGATCCGCGATTTCCTGAACCAGTACCACGCCCGCACCGGCCGGTGGGCCACCATCTACACCACCACCGACTGGTGGAGCACCTGCACGGGCAACTACTCCGGCTTCGCCGCGAACAGTCCACTCTGGATCGCCCGGTACTCCGGCACGGTCGGCGCGCTCCCGGCGGGCTGGGGAACGTACTCGTTCTGGCAGTACGCGTCCTCGGGCACCTTCCCGGGCGACCAGAACGTGTGGAACGGCACCCTCGACCGACTGAAGGTGCTGGCCTGCAACGGCCCGTGCTGAGCTCGCCGACCCACTGAACCACGGAGAGTGCCTCCGCCCTGCCGGAGGCACTCTCCACGACGGTTTATCGGGAGCCTTGACGCGGGTACCGGTGGGCACATGGCGGAACTGGAGTGGCTAGGCATCGTCCGGCACGGTGAGAGCACCGGTAACGTGGCCGCGGCGCAGGCCGAGATCGACGGCGTGGAGCTGATCGACATCCCGGAGCGGGACGCTGATGTCCCGCTGTCGCAGACGGGGCGCGATCAGGCGGCCGCCGTCGGCCGATGGCTCGCCGAACTGCCCGATGGGCAGCGGCCCGACGTGGTGGTGGTTTCCCCGTACCTGAGGACTCTGCAGACCGCCGAGCTGGCTCTCGACGGTCTGGGCATCCCGATGGTGCGCGACGAGCGGTTACGCGACCGGGAGCTGGGCATCCTCGACCTGCTCACCGCGCACGGCGTGCGCGCACGGCTGCCGACGGAGGCAACCCGCCGGCACCGGCTCGGCAAGTTCTACTACCGGCCCCCTGGCGGGGAGTCGTGGACGGACGTGGCGTTGCGCCTGCGTAGCCTGCTGGGTGACCTGCGCCGTGATCATGCTGACGGCCGCGTCCTGCTCGTCGGCCACGAGGCCGTGGTCTTCCTGCTCCGCTATCTCGTGGAGAACCTGACCGAGGCCGAGCTGACCGCACTCGCCCTGGACGGCACCATCGGCAACTGCTCGATCACCAGCTGGCGGCGCGGGGCCGACGGCAGCCTCTCCCTGGTGGACTTCAACCGGATCGATCATCTGCGCCGCGAAGGTGCGACACCGACGCGGGAGGACGAGGTCCATGCCGAACCGGTCTGAGCCGCAGGTGATCACGCCGCGGTTGCTGCGGGAATGGCCGCTGCCCATACCCGGTAGCTCCGCCGACAAGGGCGCTCGCGGCACGGTCCTGGTGGTCGGCGGTTCCCGCTTCACCCCCGGCGCGGTACTGCTTGCCGGGGTGGCGGCGCTGCGCGCCGGTGCCGGCGTGCTCCAACTCGCGGTGGCCGAGTCGACCGCGGCCGCGCTGAGTATCCAGGTACCCGAAGCGCTCGTGGTCGGGTTGCCGGAGACTGCCGAGGGCTCGGTGGCGGGCCGGCTCCCGGAGCGCCTCGCCGACCTCGCGGCGAAGGCTCGGGCCATCGCTGTCGGGCCGGGCCTGGACAACGTCGACGAGACCGCCGCCCTGCTGCGTCACGTCCTCGGCGCGGCCGGCCCGGACACCGCGATGGTCCTCGACGCGTACGCGCTGGGTGCCCTGAGCCACGATCCCGATTTGCTGGCCGGGCGCCAGCGGCCGGTTGTCCTGACGCCCAACCTCACCGAGGCGGAGTACCTGCTCGGCCGGGAACCCGACGACGACCTGAGCCGGAGCGCCGCCGCCCTGGCCGACCGGTACGGCGCCGTCGTCTCCCTGTTCGGCCATATCGCCGCCCCCGACGGGCGGACCTGGCGCGAGGAGAGCGGCGACGCCGGCCTGGGCACCTCGGGCAGCGGCGACGTCCGCGCCGGAATCGTGGCCGGGCTGCTGTCGCGGGGCGCCGATCCGGCACAGGCCGCCTGCTGGGGCGCGTACGCCCACGCCGCCAGCGGGCAGCGGCTGGCCCCGCGCTTCGGCCGGATCGGGTTTCTCGCCCGCGAGATCCTCGACGAGGTGCCGCACACGATCGCCGAACTGTGATTCGGCCGGTACCGTGACCGGGCCCGACCGTCAGTACGGTCGGGCCCGGTCGCAGTCGTCATCGGTCAGGCAGACTGAACCTTGATCGCGGAGATCTCGAACTCGAGGTTGATCTTGTCCGAGACCATGACGCCACCGGTCTCCAGAGCGGCGTTGAAGTTCACGCCGAAGTCCTTGCGGTTGATCGTGGCCGTACCTTCGAAGCCGACCCGCAGGTTGCCGTACGGGTCCTTGGCGGCACCGCCGTACTCGAAATCGACCGTGACCGACTTCGTGACGCCCTTGATCGTCAGGTCGCCGGTCAGCCGGTAGGTCACGTCGTCGACCTGCTCGGCAGCGGTGCTGACGAACGTGATCTGCGGGAAGTTCGGGGCGTCGAAGAAGTCGTTGTTACGCAGGTGCTCGTCGCGCTGCGCGTTGCGGGTGTCGACGCTGGCGACGGTGATCGTGACGCGGGCGCTGGACTTCGACGGGTCCGCGAAGTCCAGCCGAGCGGTGCCGTCGAACTCGTTGAACGCGCCACGCACCTTGGTGACCATCGCGTGGCGGGCGACGAAGCCGAGCCGGCTGTGGGCGACATCGAACTGGTATTCGCCGGTCAACTCGCTGATGGCGACGGGGGCATCGGTTGTGGTCATGAGTGCGCTCCTCGGGAGGGGTCGAATGAGCTTGTTGATGCGTCAACCTACTATCAAAATGGATGACGCGTCAACTTATATCCATTATTCTGGATCACATGACGCACCCGCGATGGCTCGACGAGCGGGAAGCGCGCGCCTGGCGCGCGTTCCACAAGATGTACCGACAGCTCAACAGCGCCATCAACCGGCGGCTCACCAGCGACTCGGGGCTGTCGACAGCCGACTACGAGATCCTCATACCGCTGTCCGAAGCACCGGGGCGGCGGTTGCGCGCCCGCGACCTCGGTCGAGGGGTGGACTGGGAGAAGAGCCGGCTGTCCCATCACATCGGACGCATGCAGCGGCGTGGCCTCGTCGACCGGCAGGAGTGCCCGACCGACGCCCGTGGCGCCTTCATCCAACTGACCGAAGAAGGCTGGCGCGCGGTGGAGGCCGCCGCGCCCGATCACGTCGAGACCGTACGGCGTTACTTCATCGATCTGCTGAGCCCGGAGGAGCTCGAGACCCTCACGTCGATAGCCGATCGGGTGGTCCACCGAATCGCCGAGACAACCCCGGACTCGGACTGCGGTCCACCCGGATGTGCGGAAGGCTGAGGGCGTGGGAAGCATGAGCAGAGAAGAAGCGATCGACTTCCTCGCCGAGGGCACTCGCACCGGCAAGCTCGCGACCGCGTCGCCGTCCGCGGAGCCGCATGTGGCGCCGATCTGGTTCGTCATCGCCGACGGCGACCTCGTGTTCACGACCGGCCGGGACTCGGCCAAGGGCCGCAACCTGCGCGCCAACCCGCAGGCCGCGCTGACCGTGGACGTCGAGGAGTACCCGTACTCCTTCGTCGTGGTACGCGGCCCGGTCAACGTCGACGAGCACGCTGGCGAGCTGGTCATCTGGACGACCAGGATCGCCGAGCGGTACGTGCCGGCCGGACAGGCGCAAAGGTACGGCCAGCTCAACGCCGGGGAGGGCGAACTGCTGTGCCGCTTGCGGTTGGAGCGGATCACCGGCGCCCGCGATATCGCGGCGGTGTGACGCCTCCGAAACCGCGGTGATCTGACGCCCCCGAGACCGCGGCGGTCTGACGCCCCCGAGACCGCGGTGATGTGAGCCTGCCGGCGCGCTCGGGTCAGACCGGCCGTGGCCGGGCCCCCGACCGGGCCCTCGGGCGGATGCGGGCGCGGCGGCGCAGTGCGCTCTCGATGTCCTCCAGGCTGCGCCCCTTCGTCTCCGGCAGATGGCGGTAGAGGTAGGCGAAGCCGAGGATGCCGAACACGGCGTACATCCAGAACAACCCGGTGGCGGTGAGTAGATTGATGGTGGTGAGCACGGTCAGGGAGATCAGGAAGTCAAGACCCCAGTGCGTCACCGTTCCGAACCCGGCGGCCTTGCCCCGGACCTGGGTCGGGAAGATCTCGCTGTTGATCAGCCAGATACCGAGGCCGAGACTGGCGGCGAAGGCGGCGATGTAGACACACAGAGCGGCAACCGTGAGCCAGCTGACCAGGGCGTTGCGGCTCGGCAACAGGTAGAGGCTGCCGAGGAAGATCAGGTCCAGGATGATCAGGGCGGTGCCGCCGAGCACCAGCGGCCGCCGGCCGACCCGGTCGACCAGTGACAGCGCGACGATGGTCACGATCATGTTGACCAGGCCGATTCCGACCGTCGACAGGATCGCCGCCGTCGTTCCGAATCCCGTACGGGTGAGCAGCGTCGGCGTGTAGTAGATGATCGCGTTGACCCCCACCAGCTGGTTGGTCGCGGCCAGCGCCATCCCGAGCAGGATCGCCGGCCGCATCTGGGGTGTGAGCAGGTCACGGAACGTCAGCCGGTTCTCCGCTTCAGCCAGGGCATTGATCTCGGCGATCTCCTGGTCGGTCTCCCCGGCCGACCGGGAGCGGAGCATGACCTGCCGGGCCTCCGCCTCCCGGCCGCGCCCCAGCAGCCAGCGGGGACTTTCGGCCAACGCCAGGAGACCGACGAACATCACCAGCGCCGGCACGACGGCCAGACCGAGCATCCACCGCCACCCCCCGCTGCGCGCGAAGGCGTAGCCGACGAGGTACGAGACGAAGATCCCGACCGTGATCATCAGTTGCTGCAACGAGACGAGTCGACCGCGGATCCTCCTCGGCGCCATCTCGGCGATGTAGGTCGGCACCACCAGCGAGGCCGTCCCGATGGCGACCCCGAGGAAGAACCGAGCGGTGACGAGGACACCCGTGTTGGGGGCGAATCCTGAGACCAGCGCCCCGACGCCGAACACGGCCGCGGCGACCATCAGCATGCGTCGGCGGCCGAGCCTGTCCACGAGGGGACCGGCGACGAGCACGCCCACGACCGCACCCAGCAGCAGGGAGGCGACCACCACCTGTTTGAGCGTGTCAGAGAGGTGGAAAGCCGGAGTCAGGTACAGCAGGGCGGCGGAGATGACACCGGTGTCGTACCCGAACAGAAAGCCGCCGATCGCCGCGACCAGCGAGGGGCCGAGAATCGGCCACACCGACCTCGCGCTCTCGCCCGGGTCACCGGTGCTTCGTTCCGCCACATGGCCGCTCATGGCTCACCTCTGAGCGAGCGCCCCTCGATGTTCCTTAGACGGATGTCCGCTCTAACTGGTGGCCGCATCGCCCCTTCCAGGATCCCCTGGAACCCCGGCCTCAGCCACTCGAACAGCGCGTCATTGCGCGGGAAACGGCCGGTGGGACACATCCGGACAAAGAAAATCCGAGAAAATGCCCCAAAAAGCCCTCAAGGTACCCGCTCAGCAACCGATCCGATGGGTGGCAGCCGTGTGGAGTCATCCCCGGTACCGGATCGGAGAAGCCGATGCCAACGTTGTTCAGGCGCGACAGGAACGACGCCTTCGGAGGTGGGACCGATTCGCGTCCCGTACCGTCGACCTCCGGCCAGAAGCCGCCCCTTGAACAGGCGGTGCGTCACCGGACGATCCGTGCGGAGTACCAACCGATCGTGCGGCTGGACAGCGGTGAGGTCGTCGCGTTCGAGGCCCTCCCCTGTGTGCCCCCCGGCTGTCCGTTCGACACTCCGGCGGCGATGTTCGCCGCTGCCAACGAGGCGGGCCTGAGAGCCGAACTCGACCAGGTCGCGCATGCCGCGGCGTACCGGGATGCGCTCGCCGCCCGGCTGCACCCGTCGGTGTCGCTGTTCGTCAAAGCCGACCCGCGCGAGTTGGCCGACGACCCCCCATCCGACCTGGCCGAACTGGTGGCACTCGCGCTCACCCGGATCCGGGTCTTCCTGGAGGTGGACGCTCAGGCGATGATGGCGGCGCCGGCGCGGACCCTTGCCGGTATCGAGAAGGCCCGCGCAAACGGCTGGGGAATCGCCTGGGATCGCGCGGACGACTCCCCTGATGCTTTCGCCCTGATCCCGTTCGTCCGCCCTGACCTGGTGAAGATGAGTGTGGCCGTCGCGCGCGATCACGCCCAACCCGACGCCGACCGACTCGTCAACGCTGTGCGCGCCTACGTCGAGACCTGGGGGGCCTCGATCGTCGTGACCGACATGGCCTGCGAGGAGGACCTGCACTTCGCGGTTGGTATCGGCGCCAGCCTGGGTCAGGGTTCCTTCTACGCGCTGCCGGGCTCCCTCCCGGCCGGCACCGGCGCTCCCCGCCGACCGGCACCCATCCTCCGTCCCCTCGATGTCCCACCCGCCCAGGCCACCCCGTACGAAGTCCTCACCCAGGCGCGGCAACCCGCGTCGGGCACCGCGCAGATGCTCGAGCAGATCGCGGACGGGCTCGCCCGGCGCTGCGCCGTCGATCCGGAGCCACCCGCCGTCATCGTCAGCCTGCCGAGCAGGAAACCGCTACCCGATGCGCTGCTGGACCGGCTGACGCAGATCGCGCCCAACACGAGCTTCCTGACCGTGATCACCGCGCGGCCGCCGGCCGAACCCGTACCAGGGATACGGTTCGTCTCCCTTCCCGCCACCGATCCGCTGGCCAAGGAGTGGTCGCTGGCCATCGCTGGGCCATACTTCTACGCGTTCCTCACGGCTCGCGACAGCGGACAGGCACAGGAGCCGTTTCGCTACAGCCACGTGCTGACCTACGACCGGGATCTCGTGCTGCAGGGCGCCCGGGCGCTGCTGAGCCGGCTCGACTAGGGCTGCTGAGCCGGCTCGACCAGGACGGGGCGCCAGCCGAGCACCCGTTGCGGCAGGATCCGGGGTATGGAAGTACTCGCCAGCCGTATCCTTCTCCGGCCGTCGGATCCGCGGCGCACACAGAGCTTCTACCGGGACACCCTGGGCCTGGCGATCTACCGGGAGTTCGGCCCCCCGGACAGTCCTGGTCTGGTCTTCTTCCTCGGTCAGGGGCTGCTCGAGGTGTTCGGACAATCCAGCGGCGACACCGGAGAGGTGCTTCAGCTCGCGTTTCAGGTACGCGACGTCGACGCCGAACATGAACGCCTCCTCGCAGCCGGGGTGAAGGTCACGCGCCCGCCACGGCAAGAACCCTGGGGTCTCATCGAGATGTGGATCGAGGATCCTGACGGCGTGCGGATCGTTCTCATCGAAGTACCCGCCGATCACCCGCTCAGGCGCGACCAGCGCCCGGCCGCCAACAGCAAGATGTCCACGACGGACGAATCGAACGCGTAAGTTACCCGCACCGGCTTTCGGGTAGGTCGACCGCCGCGGGCGGAGGCTGGTGATCCAATTGAGACGATTTGCCGACGGGCAAATGGGCTACAAGGCGTATCGCACCGGCGTGCTGCTACAGCGACCGGTAGAAACCGTCGACCGCATACGGAGCCGGCTCGAGCGACGGCTCGATGCTGTTCTTGCGGTCGATTTCGCTCCCTGCCAGGGGATCCACGAACGGCTGCACGATCTGTTGGACGCGCCAGCCACCTGCGATGTCTGTTCCGGCTTCGACGACGTCTGGAGGTCCGTCACCGCTCGGCTTCCGGATTCATGCGGGCACGACGCGGGCGTAGGCATCGCTCGTACGGCATGGACCGTGGTGCGACACCTGCGTCCGCAGCGAGTCGTCGAGACCGGCGTAGCACGTGGGGTGACGACCACCGTCCTGCTCGAGGCGATGGAGCACAACGGGTACGGGGAACTCTGGAGCATTGACCTGCCCGACCTTCGGCTGGCGTGGCGTGGCGGCGTGTCGGTCGCCGTGCCGCCCGAGTTGCGCACCCGATGGACCTACGTCCGCGGCTCGAGCAGGAGGTTTCTGCCAGCCGTACTTGCCGAGTTAGGGCAGATCCAGCTCTTTCTCCATGACGGGTTACACACCCACGGGAACATGCTGTTCGAGTTCGGAGTCGCCTGGCGGCATCTCGCCCCCGGCGGCCTGCTCCTGTCCGACGACATCGACAGCAACGGCGCATTCGGCCATTTCGGCAATTGGACCGGCTCACCGCTGCTGATCTGCCCCGAGGAGACCAAGTCGGGCGCCTACGGGCTGATCCGCAAGCCGATCGTCGCGCCGGCCGCCGGGCGGGCCTAGGCTCACTCCATCGCCGTAACCGTCCGGCGAGACACACCCGCGGACGACGGTGATGGTCGAGCCACGAAGGCGGATCAGGATGACGACTGAACAGCCGGTATACCTGCTCTACCTGCTGACCATCGGGAGAGACAAAGAACTGGTACTGCGCGTACACAGTACCCCGCCGACCCTGGAAGACATAGCCGCCTGGATGCACGATGCGACGGTGCGCCCGCTGACCGTCTCCCGCTTCGGGGACGAGGAAACGTCCATCCTGATGATCAACTTTGGGCACGTCGTCGGTGCCCGGCTTGCGCCCTACAGCGAGTCCAGGACCGGCTCGTTCTAAACCCGTTAGTTGGCCGGCGTAGCTCTCGGTAGCGTTCTTGACCATGCAGAGGACGCTGTACGGAGCGACGGTGAACCTGCGGCCAGCCACGGCTGCCGACATCCCCGTGCTAGCCGGCATCCGCGCCATGCCCGAGGTGTACCAGCGATGGCGCGGCGGCGAGGATCTGGCGTCGGAGGTGGCCGATGATCTCAACGATCCGGACACCCACTCGCTGGTGATACAGCACGGCGATCGAGTGGTCGGCTATATCCAGTGGGGAGCCGAGACAGAACCGGACTACCGGCACGCGAACATCGACATCTACCTGGAGCCGGCGGTGCACAGCCGTGGAGTGGGCGCCGACGCCGTCCGTACGCTCGCCCGGCACCTGATCGTCGATCACGGTCACCACCGGCTGGTGATCGATCCGGCAGCCGACAACGCCGCCGCGATCCGGTGCTACAGCAAGGTCGGCTTCCGCCCGGTCGGCATCATGCGCCGTTATGAGCGCGGGCCGGACGGCACCTGGCACGACGGGCTTCTCATGGACCTGCTGGCCGATGAATTGATCGACGAGAAATAGCCGGTCTTGCCGAGTCGAGTTTCCAGATCATCTTGGGGCAACGGTCACTCTCCCGAGACCAGGGCGTACCGGTCCGCCGGGTACACCTCGGAGTCGACAACCAGCACCGGCACGCCGACCGGCAGACCGAAGCGCTCACGCTCTTCGGGCGTCGGCATCCTCGCCGTCGCGAGCACCCCCGGCGGAAGCTGCAGCCGCGTGAACTCTGGCTGCGTCCGCACGCGGCTACGGTAACCGCGCTGCGTCACAATCAACCCCTCACCGCGCAGCACCGCCAACGCCTTCCGCACGGTCGCCTTTCCAACTCCGAAGTCGTGGGCGAGGTCAGGCTCGGAGCGCAGGACCACTGCGGCCCGCTCCCCACAGGCAGCAACTTGCGTTCCTAACTTAGAATGCTAAGCTACAGCTGTGAACCACTCGAAGAACCTCGGACTGGAGCTGCACACGCTGGTGTCCCGCCTCGAGCGGGCCGGCGACCGGATCCTGCGCACCGAACACCACCTGTCGTACCGGCGGTTCATGGTCCTAGTCATGGTCGGCTAGTTGGGCGTGTCCACGCAGCGGGCGCGGGCCGACGCCCTGGCGGTGACCGAGCCGTCGGTGAGCCGGATGGTCGCCGCCCTGGCCGAGACCGGACTGCTCACCGTGG